>JAYVVO010000505.1:0-8700 GCA_043786955.1 Saprospiraceae bacterium | reverse complement strand
CGTAGCCTCTTTTTTTTATTTAGTAGTCTATTGTATGTTTGCCTTTCAAATTATTTAATTTTTTTTCATGGATGCTCAAACTTTAGAAAATCTCAAATATCCAATAGGTCGCGCTGCAACACCAAAGATTATTACAACGGAGGATATAAAAACTTGGATGAAAACGATTGAAGATTTACCAGAAAAAATAACAGCCGCTGTCAGAAATCGAACACCCGAACAACTCGATACGCCGTATAGACCTGGCGGATGGACGGTTCGACAAGTTGTTCATCACGTTGCTGATAGTCATATGAATGGTTATACGCGTTTGAAGTTGGCACTCACAGAAAAAAATCCAACGATTAAACCTTACGAAGAACAATTTTGGGCAGAATTATCCGATAGCAAACTCCCTGTCGAAATTTCTTTAAATTTAATTACAGCTTTGCACGCACGCTGGTCGGAAATTTATAAACATCTCGTGCCTTACGATTTTGAAAAAACTTTCAAACACCCCGCATTCGATGAATTGTTTACCGTCAAATCGCATTTGTATATGTATCATTGGCACAGTTTGCATCATTTGTCACATATTGGATTGGTTTAAGGTTTTCAAATTTTATTCAAGTTTTTTTAGGCACTGTTAGTTTATGTGATGAATAAAATGTAATTTTGCAAACTTTTTCGTGATAACTCGTAAAAAAAGTTATTGTAGTTGAGCAAAATAAATTTCATCATATAAAATTTCAATAAAATAGTATGCCGAGCGGAAAAAAACGTAAACGCCATAAAATTGCTACTCACAAACGCAAAAAGCGTTTAAGAAAAAACCGTCACAAGAAGAAGAAATAAACATTTTATAAATCGTTAGGTGTGTTCGTAGCAATACCCTGATTTGTAGCTTGCTTAAAGTGTTAATATAACTTTTGTAGAACACTTAACTCTGTTTGGTTTTGTTAGAGTGCCATAAAAATTTTGTCGCCGTGCGACAACTTGCATAATTTTAGTTAATCCCATACGCTTCACTCAGCAAAAACAATTTAGTTGACAGTTGCTCTTTGTTCGTTGCTCCTTGTAGATTAAAAGAGCAACCGAACAACAAACAACTAACTATCAACGAACAACTAAATTTACAAGAGTACGCGTATTAACTTCAAGGCGTAGTTTAAAAGATCTTGACAATTGTGTTCGGGCACTACTAATCAATACATAGTGCATTGGAAAAAGAACTCATTATTAATGCATCTTCAACAGAAGTGGAAATAGCTTTGTTGGAAGATAGCAAACTCGTAGAATTACAACGCGAGGAGCTCAGCAACGATTTTGCCGTCGGAGATATTTTTATTGGCAAAATTCGCAAATTAATGCCTGGCTTGAACGCTGCGTTCGTTGATATCGGTCATAAGAAAGATGCATTTTTGCATTATACTGATATGGGACCTAAACTCAAAAACGTTTTGAAATATACCGAAGGCATCATGACAGGTGGTATCAATACACCGAGCCTCGATAATTTTAAAATCGAACCTGACATCAACAAAAATGGTAAAGTTGACACCGTTTTAAATCGCAAAAATTTTTTGTTGGTTCAAATTTTAAAAGAGCCGATTGGTACAAAAGGACCGCGTCTAAGTTGCGAACTTAATATTCCTGGTCGTTTTTTAGTGCTCACACCATTTACGGATGTCATCGCCGTTTCCAAAAAAATTAGTAGTTCCGAAGAACGCAAACGTTTACAGACTATTGCAGAAAGTATAAAACCACAAAATTTCGGTATCATTGTTCGCACAGCAGCGGAAGGAAAAAAAGCGGCTGAATTGCACGAAGAGATTCAGCAAATGATGGAAAAATGGGGTAAAATTTTCCATAATTTAAAATCAGCTTCGCCACCCGCTAAATTATTAAGCGAACTCGATAAAACATCCAGTTTGCTACGCGATTTACTGAGCAATTCGTTTTCGCGCATTGTTACGAATGAAAAAGATACGTACGAAAGTATAAAAACCTATCTACAAGGTTTTGCACCTGACCAAGTCAAAATTGTTCAACTTCATAAAGGTACGAAGCCGATTATGGAGACGTTTGGCGTGAATAAACAAATTAAAAGTAGTTTTGGTAAAACAGCAAATTTGCCCAGTGGTGCTTATTTAATTATTGAGCACACCGAAGCGATGCACGTTATTGACGTCAACTCGGGACATAAAGTTGGTAACAACGCGAACGACGATACCATACTTGCCGTAAATATTGAAGCGGCTGAAGAAATTGCGCGCCAAATGCGACTGCGAGATCTCGGCGGAATTATTATCATTGATTTTATTGACATGAAAGATTTGGAGCATAAAAAGACGCTTCAAAAAGAAATGAAAGATTTTATGATTCTGGATCGCGCGCAACATACCATTTTGCCGCTTACTAAATTTGGCTTAATGCAAGTCACGCGACAACGTGTTCGCCCAGAAGTAAATATAAATACATCGGAATTGTGTCCAACGTGTAACGGAACAGGTAAAATTGAACCAACCGTTTTATTGACGGACGAAATTGAACGCGATGTAGAATTTGTTTTGAATATTAAACCGAAAGGCAAATTATTTTTACACGCGCATCCATTCGTCACAGCGTACCTGAAAGCTGGTTTCCCGAATAAAATTTGGAAATGGTATTTCAAATATCAGAAACGCGTTCATTTAGTGCCACAAGTAGAATATCCCGTTATCTCTTATAAGTTTTTTGACGAGAACAATGACGAAATTCGCATTAATACAAATACCGATTCGGCTAATAATGCCTTGTTGCCGACGAAGGAATTAAAAACCGTTGTGAACGGGGAGTAAGAGTCGCCATGCTTGGCGGCTCTATGAGTTTTTAGTTGGGAAATAAATTTCACAACTCTTAACTCTTAGCCCATCACACATCACTCATAGAGCCGCCAAGCATAGCGACTCTAACACCCACCACTGTTATGTTTGAAAATTTGCCGCGCTTTATACCTTTTAATGATATTGAAGATTTCAATCCACTTTTGAATTTAGATGAGATGAACGATGGATTAAAAGATCAAGTTTTCCCGGATATACTCCCGTTATTGCCACTGAAAAATACTGTATTGTATCCAGGTGTTGTTATTCCTGTTTCAATCGGCAGAGAAAAAAGTTTGAAGGCAGTGCAACGCGCTTTTGAAGGCAATAAATTGATTGGCGCAATCACGCAACGCGACTCAGAAAGTGACAGCGCAGACCTCAACGCTTTATATTCTGTCGGAACAGTAGCGCAAATAGTTCGGATTTTAAAATTCAACGATGGTACTTCAGCGGCTATTTTGCATGGCAAAAAGCGATTTAAGTTAGACGAAATCATTACGGATGAACCGTTTTTACAAGCACAAACTACACCACTCGAATATTCGGAAGCGAAAAACAAAGAAGAATTTAGCGCGCTCATTATGAGTGTGCGCGAAAAAGCGCGCGCAATTATCGAACTTTCACAACCCGTTTCGAATGATGCGCTGCTGATGATGAAGAACATCACGAATGATGTAGCTTTTTTAAATTTTGTGGCTTCTAACCTGAACACGAAAGTAAACGTCAAGCAATCTATTTTAGAAATAAATAATTTACGATTACAGTCGGAAACTATTTTAATGCACATGGATTCGGAATTGCAGTTGCTACAACTCAAAAGCGAAATTGAAAACAAAGTGCGGTTTGAAATGGATAAGCAGCAACGCGATTATTTCTTGAATCAGCAACTTAAAACTATTCAAGAAGAACTCGGCGGCAATGCGCATGAAGAAGAAGTTAAAAGATTGACCGAAAAAGCGATTAATAAAAAATGGTCGCCGGAGGTAGCAAAACATTTTGAAAAAGAACTCAACAAATTGCGCCGCATGGTGCAACAAGCACCTGAGTATTCCATTCAAGTGAATTACCTCGATACGATGTGCGATTTGCCATGGGATGAAAACACGCCTGATAATTTTGATATTCCGAAAATTAAAAAAATTCTCGACAAAGAGCATTTTGGTTTGAACGAAGTGAAGGAGCGCATCATCGAACATCTCGCGGTTTTAAAACTCAAAGGCGATATGAAAGCGCCGATTTTATTATTGGTAGGTCCACCCGGTGTCGGAAAAACTTCGCTCGGCAAATCGGTTGCAAAAGCAATGAAACGTAAGTACGTGCGCATGTCGCTCGGTGGATTGCAAGATGAAGCCGAAATTCGCGGACACAGAAAAACGTATATCGGTGCATTGCCGGGTAGAATTATTCAAAATATTAAAAAAGCAGGTTCCAACAATCCTGTTTTTATTCTCGATGAAATAGATAAAGTCGGTAATAGTTTTCGTGGTGATCCATCGAGTGCACTACTCGAAGTTTTAGATCCAGAACAGAATGCTAATTTCTACGATAATTATTTGGAAGTCGAGTACGATTTAAGCAAGGTTTTATTTTTTGCTACGGCAAACTCTTTGGAAAGTATTCAACCAGCACTGCGCGACAGAATGGAAGTTCTGCGATTGAGTGGCTATTCGACAGAAGAAAAAATTGAGATTGCTAAAAATCATTTAGTGCCAGACCAGCGCAAAGAGCATGGTTTAAAACTCAAAGATATAAAAATCAGCGAAGCGAATCTGACAACTATTATTCAAGATTATACGCGCGAATCAGGTGTACGCTCACTCGATAGACGCATTGCACAAGTGATGCGTTTTGTGGCGAAAAAAGTTGCCATGAGTGAAACCTACAATACCAATTTGAAAGATGCTGATATTGTAGAAATTTTTGGACCTGCACATTTTAGCAACGACACCTACGAAGAAAATCCACAACCAGGTATCGCGGTAGGTTTGGCTTGGACACCCGTCGGTGGCGATATTTTATTCATCGAAGCCGCACTCTCTAAAGGTAAAGGTGGACTTTCACTCACGGGAAATCTTGGAACAGTGATGAAAGAATCGGCGAACACAGCGATGAATTATTTAAAAATTCACGCTGAAGAACTCGGCATAGATAAAAAAGATATTGACGAAAGCGATGTTTACGTACACGTCCCCGAAGGTGCAATTCCAAAAGATGGTCCGTCGGCAGGAATAACGATGCTCACTGCTTTGGCTTCTGCTTTTAAGAAAAAACCTTTGCGTCCATATCTCGCTATGACGGGTGAAATTACTTTGCGCGGTAAAGTTTTACCTGTGGGTGGGATTAAAGAAAAAATTCTCGCCGCTAAACGTGCAGGTTGCAAGGAAATTATTTTATGTCACGAAAACTTTAAAGACGTTAATAAAATTGATGCCGCCTACATTGAAGGTATTCATTTTCATTACGTCAAAACAATGAGTGAAGTGATTGATTATGCGCTTAAATATTAATCTCTATACCTGTCCTCAACACGACTTCATTTAAAAAAGCATCGCCATTTGTTAAACTGGCTGTTGGGGAAGTATGTGTTTCAATCACCATGAATTCGTCAGTTGTATGAAGTCGTCTAAATGGCGTTTTATCAATTAATGGAAAACCAACAAAATCATCTCCCACCAATGCAACATCAATATCTGACCACTCCGTTTGGTGATTGCGCGCAAATGAGCCAAATAGAAATGCTTTTTTTACATCTACACCTAAAGCTTTTACTTTTTTGATGTATTCTTTTACAATCTTTATGGCTTCGGTTTGACTAATTATTGCAATTGACTGATTAACCATTTTTGTAAAATTTTTACATTAATTAATAGTTCTTCTGATGTTCCTTTGTGCTTGCCTTATAAAGTGAAAATATGTAGTCTTAATATCGCCCTTCCATTTAATATAATGTCGTGAAAATAAAACATTTTTTTCGGTTTGCAAATCTGAGTCTCAAACAGAAAACATATAAGCACTTTTAAAACGAATGGCTACACAATTTGCGTAGCCATTCGTTTTTTTTCAGAAAAAATTCCGAGTTATTTCTTCACAATATCGCGTCCTATGCTTTCGTAATGAAAACCTTTACCACGCATTTCTTCTATGTCGAATAAATTTCTACCATCAAAAATCACTTTGTCTTTCAATTTTTGTTGTAAAAATTCAAAATCGGGCGTTCTAAATTCGTTCCACTCTGTTACAATAATGAGAGCGTCACAACCATCGAGTGCACGATATTTATCTTTAGAAAAAATAATTTTATCGCCGTAAAGAGCTTTAACATTTTTCATCGCTTCTGGGTCATAGACTTTAACGACGACGTCCTTAATGGCTAACAACTCATCAATGATGTGCAATGCGGGTGCTTCGCGAATATCGTCTGTGTTGGGTTTAAAAGCCAGACCCCAAATGCCAATCGTTTTTCCTTCGAGTTTATTGTGATAGAATTTTTTTACCTTCTTCACTAAAATTGTTTTCTGAATCGTATTAACGTGCATTACCGATTTCAAAATTTGGAAATCGTAGTTGTGTTCTTCGGCAGTTTTTGCGAGTGCTTGCACGTCTTTAGGAAAACACGAACCACCATAACCTACACCTGGAAACAAAAAGCGTTTACCTATGCGCAAATCGCTACCCATACCGATACGCACATTATCTACATTAGCACCTACTTTTTCGCATAGGTTCGCAATCTCATTCATGTACGAGATGCGCATAGCTAAATAAGAATTTGCCGCATATTTAGTCATCTCAGCCGAGCGCTCATCCATAAAATAAATGGGATTGCCTTGTCGCACAAACGGCTCATATAATTTACGCATTAAACCGCGCGCTTTTTCTGAGTCCGTTCCAATGACAACGCGATCGGGTTTCATGAAATCGTCAACCGCTACCCCTTCGCGTAAAAATTCAGGATTAGAAACAACGGAAAATAATTTTTTATCGAGATTTTTTGCAATGACCGCCGTTACTTTTTCAGATGTTCCGACAGGAACGGTGCTCTTGTCAACGATAACTTTATAATCCGTAATAATTTTTGAGAGGTCTTCCGCTGCACCCAAAATATAGGAAAGATCAGCAGACCCATCTTCACCTGGCGGTGTGGGCAGCGCTAAAAAAATAATTTGTGCTTTCTCGACGGCTTCTTTTAAATTGGTTGTAAAATGCAATCGCCCTTGTGCTGTGTTGCGTTCAAAAAGAAGTTCTAAACCTGGTTCAAAAATCGGGACTTCGCCATTTTGCATAGCTTCCACTTTTTTGGCGTTAATATCCACGCAAATAACATTATTTCCTGTTTCAGCGAAACAAGTACCGGTAACCAAACCTACATAACCGGTTCCAACAACTGCAATGTTCATAAGATAGATTCTTTAAGTCCTGTTTAGAGCAACGACTATATTGGGAGGAAGATATATTGTGCTCTGGGAAAAAGTTGATTTAAAATTTTTAAGGAAAAATAATTATAATTTGTAGTAAAAAATAAAACTGACTACGTTGCAAAAGTAGCCAGTTTTATTTTTATTACAAAAATATTAGACGCATTTATTAAGCCAAGTATAAACAATTAATCCGTAGGCATAAAATTTTCAATAATTATTCCAAAAAATATTTAGAAGAATTTTGAACGGTTATCTGTAATACTACTATTTTTTCTGAGTGCCTTAATAATGACAGATCTCAAAGACTGCACCGCACTGTTAGTCATATTTTTTTGCATCATTTCTTTATTATTATTCACGTTTGCAGCAACATCTTTATTTAAAACTTGACCAACAAATACGCCACTTTCACCCACAACAGCAGGTGTTGAACTGCCGACGTTTGTGCTCAAAGCAACACCCATAAATTTAGGTTCATTCCCTAAATTCGAAACGAAAGGTGCGTTGAAAATAACATTGCGTGCTGTATCAATCCGTGTTTGATATTGCGCCGCTACGCTTGCTAAATCGGCAGAACCGATTTTAGATTTTAAAACTTCGCCTTTTTTCTTATTTTTAACCACAGGCAAAATCTGATCGCGTAAATCTGACAAAGTTTGTTGCCCTTTTGGTGAAATTAATTTTAAAGCAGGTACAATATATTTATTTGGATATGCTTCGCCAGCATCACTGAGTGCATAACTTTTTTTGGCGCGTTCACCTACCTTAGAATCGAATGCCCAACGCAATATTTCGCGAATACCAGTTGCTTGACCCAATGCACCAAGGTACATATCGTTGGCGCGCGTGGCTGGAGATGTTTGTGCTACAAATCCTTTAGCTTGAGCATTTTTAACGAGTTCATCTAAATTTTTAGATGAAGTTATTAAATCATCTGCCGCAGTACTTGCTTTTTTATCAGTTTCAGCACTTGGGATAAGTAGTTCGCGAATGAACGCAATTTTTACGCGTGCTTCGTTTTTACCAGCCACAATACCTAAAACTTGCACGACGTGGACACCAAATTGCGATTTGACAGTGTAGGTTTTACCAGTTTGTGCTTTGAAGAAAATCAAATCGTTAAATTCAGAAACGAACATTCCTTGTCCTTGCGTTCCTAAATCTCCGTTTTTAGATTTTGCACCTGGATCAGTGTTGAAATTTGCATTCAATGAATCCCATTTAGCAAGACCTGAGTCGAGTAACAATTTTAAACTATCAGCCGTTTTTTGCGCATTCGCACCTTGCAATAAAATGTGGCGTGAGTGAACAGAATCTGGCGATGTTTTTCTATCGAGCAGTTTTGTAAGAACCACAAATTTTCCATCCATATAAGGTCCGACAACAGTACCTACTGAAATTTTAGCAAATGTATCTCGATTGACAGGTGGCAATTC
>JAYVVO010000504.1:0-3098 GCA_043786955.1 Saprospiraceae bacterium | reverse complement strand
AAACCTTTATTCACTAAAGTATCAGCACGATAAAGTCCTAAACGGCTTGAACCAAAAATATACTGCTCGCGCCAGCTCACAGAATCGTTGTGTCGCGTGTACACACCCATTGTGTTGCCTTGCGCATCTCTAATGTAATACGTTCTTGTTGTATCACCTGCTAAAACTACGCGTTTTAACACACGCTGCTGCATAGCATTATAACCAAAAGCCAAACTTGCACCACCCGCTTTTGTGTTAGTTAGTATTTTCCCATACGGCGACCAAGAGACTGACATGGATTGCGAGTTGTCCGCTACCATGTTGCCACTCTTATCATAGATATAATTGTTTGGTAACTGTCCGTCTATGTCCGTCGTCGAAACATTATTTGCAACATTGTCCGTAATATACTGCAGTTGATTAGTCCCGGCATTGTATTTATAATTTAGGCTATCTTGCGTAACGCCTGCCTCTTTATTGCGTTTGTATTTCAGAATGTTTCCGTTCGCATCATAACTCACGCGCTCTTGATAATCTAAACTTGCTGCTGTTGTTTGCCACAGGTTTTGTGTCGCAGTCGCTTTCCATGCATCCATTTTTGCCAGTCGGTGCAATTGGTCATAACCGTACGCATAACCTATCGGTTTTCCGTCTGCGAGTTTACTGTTGTGCAGCGCAATGGCTCTGATATTACCGTTGTATAAATTCGGTGTGGCTTGCGCAAAAGTTGAAACGTTGGTCAAATCTTTATCGAACAGTGTAGCAGTAATCGGTTTATAATCGTTTTGGTAGTAGTGAATGACGTAACCGAGCACATTTTTGGGTTGAAAGCGTTTTACACCTGCTACGATTTGTCCATCACGACCCATATCATTTTGCGCACTCAGCGAATCGCTGTTCATGCCTTTGAGCCAACCTTGCAAAGTATAAGCATAATCCACGCCTTGCAGTGCATTACCAATCAGCATTCGCGCGAGCGGTCCGTGTTTATAATAGGTGTACGCCGCCTCTTGATTCCAAAACGAAGACCCCGACATACTCGGACTGTAATACGCAAGCTGCTGCGAAGTGTAAACAATTGATAGTCTGTTATCTGCATCATACACATAACGGTGCGTGAACTGATCGACGCTGTCCTTTTGGTAAAACACAGCGTTGACTTTGCCCGAGAGTTGATCGTAATTATAATCGATGCGCTTAAAGCGTTGATTAAAAGCACCGAGTTCTTTAATGTCTTGCACCAGCGTTTTAACATTGCCTGTTACATCGTAACTGTAATGGGTCGCATTGTCGTAAAGCGAATCTACAGTAGAGTAGGCATCGCGGTAGGTAGCACTCACTACGCGTGTAACCACCACAACCTGCACCTGCGCATTTGCCCAAAAATTACTACCCGCCATTAAAACCCATAAAAACAATTTTTTCATTGTTTGGCGTTTTAAATACCGTATTAAGACTTATCTTTTTGCTACTTTTTGGCTAAAAAATGGGAAAAGCTCACTTAGTAATCAATTTTTTTAACTAAAGAATCCATGCTATAATATTCTTCATAAAGCAATTTCCCTTTTATGTCAAAATATTTAAAAACACTATCTCTTTTAGCCCGCTTAAAAAACCCAATAGATTTTAAATTACCATCCTCATAAAATAATTTCTGTTCAAAACTTGGAACACTTAAAATTTTCAATTTGTAGTTTCCTTGATAACTACCAAATAAGACAGTATCAGGTTCAAATTTTGTATACAGAATTTCTTCTTCTAATACTCCAAAATCATTGTAACTTTTAGTTTGGGTATAATTTTCAGAAACATAATTAAATTTCTCAAAGGTTTTAAAGCCTTTTGAATTATAATAAATTGTTTTAAAAATTTTATCCTTTTTATAGATACTGACAACTTTTGAGCCGTCATTATTATTTAAAACCGACTCGGAAGTGCATCTACTTATAAGAAAAAACAGAATGACAACCTTTTTCATGATGCAATTTTAGATTTTTCCAAAAGTAAATGTAACAGTTCTCCCACCTTCCCCCGGAGAAGCACTCCCTCGCAATACTTTAATTCTGTCTGCTCTAATTCCTTTTCTATTAATTAAATCATATTTGATTGCTTCCCCTCTCATATCCATTAAATTTCCATTGGTGCCTTTAATGTTACTTTTTCTCGAGAGTACATCTGTAAGTGAAGCTTCAAATCCATAATTCCAAACTTCAGGACCTGTTCCTATTTTATCTTTAGAAGGGTCATAAGGGCTATATCCAATATTGGCAGATATAGTGACAGATAAATTAGGATTTCTTTTAAGAATCTCAGCTACATCTCCAACTTCGCCCCAACCACCCATGACTTCATTACTATTGCCCTTGAATGTGACATTTCCAACTTTTGGTGGTGGAGGAGGGTCATTCTGTGATGGAATTTTCTTTATATCAGTCGGCGTTTTAATTTTTGGATGCCCAATTGGTTTTGGAGTTTGAGGCTCAATTACCACTTTTTGAGGTATTGGCTTTTCTTCTATTTGATCAACGGGAACTGGAGGTGAGGGTTTTTTAAATTTATTGGTCGGATTAATTATTTCATTAATTCTAGTTCTCAATTTAGAATTATCTCTATAATATCTAAGCTCTTGCACATCACCAAGAAATTCTGAAGGTATATCAACGATTGGTGATTTAGATCCATCAATGTAGGTATACTGCATTCTCCCAATTTCATTCTTTTCTGGATTTGGCTTAAGTTTTATACTTACTTCAATCTTATTTTGCCCTCTTGACGCAGGTTGTTCATTCATAAACACTTCTTCTAAACCATCTAAATCAATTGCCCAGATTGGTTTGTTACCTGCAAATTGATAAGGTGTGTACCAAGGATAATTGTCAGCAATCGGATCCACGCTCAAAAACTTCGCAATTCTCGGGTCATAAATGCGCATACCATAATCCTGTTCGCCCGTTTCTTTATCCGTCTCTTTGCCATTAAACCCATACCGATAGAGCGCAGAAGTATAAGTTCTCGAATCTATCGCCATGCCAAAAGGGTAATAATCCGTCGCAGAAATTACCACGGCATTAAAACCAACTTTCGTTGTTCCACTTAAACTGTCCGTTTTGCGGTCG
>JAYVVO010000503.1:0-8739 GCA_043786955.1 Saprospiraceae bacterium | reverse complement strand
GAAGGAATGAATAATGATTTGAAAAAAACTAAAATGGTTTTATCATTCCATTCTTTCTTTGGAAGCAATCTAATGATTTCTTCATTTTTCATTTCTTCATTTTTCATTCCTTCATTAATTATTCTCAGGTCGCATCTGCGGAAAAAATAAAACTTCTTGTATCGTTGTTTGATTCGTCAGCATCATCGTAAGTCTATCTATTCCGATGCCGAGACCCGATGTTGGGGGCATTCCATATTCTAAAGCGCGCAAAAAATCTTCATCTGTTGCCATTGCTTCTTCGTCGCCGCGTTTTGCGAGTTCGAGTTGCGCTTCAAAGCGCGCGCGTTGATCAATCGGATCGTTTAATTCAGAATACGCATTCGCAATTTCTTTGCCGTTAATAAATAATTCAAATTGCTCCACATGACCTGCTTTACTGCGGTGTTTTTTCGCAAGTGGCGTCATCTCTTCCGGATGATCCATGAGATACGTCGGTTGAATAAAATTTTTCTCTACTTTTTCCGAAAAAATTTCGTCAATCAATTTCCCTCTACCCATCGTTGGATCAATTTCGATGTGTAAATCGCGACAAACCGAGCGCAATTGCGCTTCATCCATGCCGTTTATATCGTAGCCCGTATATTCTTTTATCGCATCAAACATCGAGATGCGACGATACGGACCTTTAAATTCCACGTCATTTTCGCCAATGCGCACCGTCGAACTACCCGTAACAGCCTTCGCCACGTGTTCAAGACATTGCTCGACCATTTCCATCATCCAGAAATAATCTTTATACGCCACGTAAATTTCTACGTTCGTAAATTCTGGATTGTGCGTTTTATCCATGCCCTCGTTGCGAAACATTTTTCCGATTTCATACACACCATCCAAACCGCCGACAATCAAACGCTTTAAATACAATTCGTTCGCGATGCGCATATACATCGGCACATCGAGTGTATTGTGATGCGTTTTAAATGGTCGAGCCGCTGCACCACCGTGGATAGGTTGTAAAATCGGCGTTTCAACTTCGAGCCAATTGTGCGCGTCAAAAAATTGGCGCATCGAACTGATGAGTTTACTTTTTTTAATAAAAATTTCGCGCACTTCAGGATTCACAATCAAATCAACATAGCGTTGGCGATAACGCAATTCTGGATTTGTGAAAGCGTCGTAAATATTACCTTCTACATCGCGTTTGATAATCGGCAGCGGTCGCAAAGATTTAGAAAGCAGAGTCAGTTTCTGAACGTGCACCGATACTTCGCCGGTTTTAGTTTTAAATCCAAAACCTTCCACGCCGATAATATCGCCGATGTCGAGATATTTTTTAATGAATAAATCCCAAAACTCTGGCGTTTTACCTTCAATCACTTCTTCGCGACGCAAATACAATTGTATCAATCCCGCAGAATCCTGAATGTTCATGAATAAAGCTTTTCCCGCTTCGCGCTGCGCCATCACTCTGCCAGCCAGCACAACATGGTGAAAGTTTTTACGGTCTTTCGTGCCGTCTTCCAAAATAACTTCTTCGTAATTAGTTTTAATTTCAGCCGAATTATTACTCACTGGAAATAACGCCGCAGGATATGGATCAATGCCGAGTTCAATTATTTTTTTGAGCGATTCGCGTCGCACAATTTCTTGTTCGCTTAGGACGTGCATAAATTTTATTTCTGATACTTACTATTGAAAACGTGCAAAAGTAAAACGTTTAAGCGGTAGTTTTTGAACTTAATTACAATTTAGCGAGTTATTATTCAATTTTTAAGGAGCATAAATGTCTTTGGGCGATACTCAAAATTATTTATCTAAAATAAAATTATTCGCTTTAATAATTTTATCACTTTAAGAAAATAGTAATTCTAAGGTTCAAAAAAAATACTCGCTTCTAAGTTATTATCAATTAATCCAAGGCTGTTCTGGTTATTTTTAACTCCGCCAATTGTATTTATATTATAATTAAGCGCCAGCCGAGTTGAATTGAATGTCAATCTAAATTAATTTACTTCAACAATTCTAAAATTTCAGACAGCATCATGGCGGTTGCGCCCCAAACTTTATGACCGAGTACATCGAAGTACGGTGTCTCTAATAAAACTTTATCGGGACCGACGCGCATAATTTCGCGTTTTGTATTTTCATCATTTAACAACAGTGCAATCGGCGTTTTAATAACCGCGTTAACTTCATGAGATAAAATAAAATCAGTTAAATTTTCAGTGGTGTATGCTAAGAAAGGATTAACTTTAAAATTACTGACGGGAATGTACAAAGGCGTTAACGCGCCAATGATTTTTATTTTTTCGAATGCGATACCCACTTCTTCAAATGTTTCGCGGAGTGCACACGATTCTAAACTCGCATCTGTTTTGTCTAAACTACCGCCTGGAAAACTTATTTGCCGACTGTGTGGATCATTTTTTTGTCCACTGCGCTCCATTAACAAAATATGCGGAGCATCGTTTTCAAAAAATAAAAGCGCCAACACCGCCGACTGTCTCGCATTTGCTGGTACATCCATAAATTGTATGCGCGCCGAAAACGACATTTTAATTTGAAACGAGCGACCAGGTAGACCTTCTTGAAAACGGTTTTGAAGATTTTGTATAAAATTGATTTTCGTCATTTTTACTTATTCATTTTTCCATGCCATAAATGACATGGTTACAAATTGGTCACGCCTATTGCGTTTTAATTTCTCCATTTTTCATTTCTTCATTTAACAACTACCCCATCAATATCGTAAATAACTTCTTGCGTTTCTGAACCGTCTTTAAATTCAATTTCATATTTGAATTGCTTGGCGGTTTCAATTTTATAAATGGACTTAATTTTAGCTTTAGTGTGTTCTCTTTTAAACGATGCGCCTACTGCTGGTGGAATTTTAGCAACTAAAATACTTTTTTTGGTTTCGATCCATTCGCCTTTAATGGAATATTTAGCTGTCGTTTTTTTGTCATCAAGTTGAAATGAAGCTTCAAAATTACCATTAATTTCTTTATTCCAATTAATTTTTTGAGCTTTAGGAAATTTAATTTTAAAATCGGAAAGTGCTATTATGGGAATATTTTTTTGGGCGTTGCAAATATATATGCTCAAAACTATAGCGACTGTCGTCAAAAATTTTATCATTCTATACTTTTTAAAATTAAATACCCTTCAGATTTGTAAAACCTGAAGGGTGATTTCGGAAATTCAAACTTTAGAAATTACTTGCGAACAGCACCTTTTGCGTCGTAAATAACTTCTTTTGTTTTTACGCCGTCTTTGTATTCCAACTCGTAAGCCAAAGGTTTTGCCGATTCAATTCTGTAAACCGATTTAATGGTCGCCGAAGTATGATTTTTTTTGAAAGCCATAACAACATTTGCGGGTAATTCAGTTGCAGCAATGCCTGTTTCTGTTTCGAGCCACTCGCCTTTTGCTGAATAGGTCGCAGACATTTTTGTTGTACCCATTTTAAATTCAGCTTCAAAGCTACCATCTTCTTTATCCCAACTTACTTTTTCAGCCGTCGGAAATTTTGTTTTAAAATCGGAAAGTGCAGTTGCTGGTACACCTTTTTGTGCATGAGCAACGGATAGCGACACGAAGAGTGCGACTATTAAAAGAATATTTTTCATGAATATTTTTTATTAAATGAACTTAAATCTATGATAAAAACTTTTCTTGAACGGATCATAAATTTAGGAAATTGGTGGTCGGAAGAGAGTAGATAAATAATTATTAGAATAAAAAACAGGAGGAATTTTAGTTGATTCTAATTTTTGCAGAGAAATTATTTCTATGCCAACATGAATTATTTGAGGTGTAGTTTTTGAGCAAAATAAACTTAAATTATTTTCAACTTGCGTCGTCTGAAAAGGTTTGTGCGGTTTTTGTTCATCGTTCTCATGTGCATCGAACAAGCAATCCAAATTTAGGATATGGTCAGTGAAAAAATCGAAAAGCGACATATCTTTATCTTCAGTTGCTTTACAGTGTTGATACATTTTAGGTAAGTCTGTTAGCGACATAAAATTTCCATTAGGCAAAATTAAAGCACCTAATAAAAAATATGTCGCTAAAAAAGTAACACCTATTTGTTTCATTATTTACTAAACGTTAGTTCTAATGAAAAATTGATTGTCTAAAGTTATAGTTTTCATAAAAAAAGAGGCTGAAAAACAGCCTCTCTGAAATACACTCTATTTTCAAAATAAAACTAATGGAAACTAAATCTTTCAATTTTCAGAAAATGCCATTGCATCCGTATTCTTCTCATAAATATTACCTAAGTTATCGTAGCGATGATTGATTTTACCTTTTAATTCCTTGCGTGCAAAAAATATGCGACTTTTTACTGTACCCAGTGGCAAATTCAAATCGTCTGCAATTTCTTGATATTTAAATCCTTGGTAGTACATTACAAAAGGCACTTGAATAGATTCTTCCAATTCATTGACCATATAAGTTAGTTCTTTCATCATTATTTCACTTTCAGCGCGATTAGGTGTTGAAACGTTGATAGAGTTGATGAAATACTGGTTATCTGTTGCATCAATAATTGTGTTAGCTTTTACGCGTTTACGATAATTGTTGATGAAAATATTTTTCATTATTGTAAACAACCACGCTTTAAAGTTTGTGCCAGGCCTAAATTTATCGCGATTTGTAATTGCTCTGAATGCCGTCTCTTGGAATAAATCTTTTGCATCCTCCATATTTTTAGTTAGGTTGTATGCGAAAGATTGTAACAAGTTTGTCATTTGGTTGAAATTCCTATTGAACTCTAATGCTGTCATATTTCGTAAATTTAATCAGATTGGTAAAGGAATACTTTTTAATTTAAACAATGTTTCACTTTGATGATACAAATGTAATGCGCTGTTTAACGTTATCCAAATATTTGTTGAACAATAATAGCAAATTAAGCAATAATAATTTTTAGAAGTTTTTATAAAAATAATTAAGTATTTAATTATCAGTACTTTAGTAAAAATTTTTAAATGAAAATAAATTTATTAAAGTTTCAGAAAAAATTGAAAGTAATGAAATTTACTAAAACATTGTGCTGAATTTCTTTGTATTTTTAATAGTATGATTTATGTTTGATGATTGTCTGACTTAATTAATTTTGCGTTAATATTCAATATATTTTTCTTCAGTGTTTTGTGTTAAATATTTAAAAAAAAGCCGTTGATAACAATTATTTTAATTAGTTAAATTTCCACGCGGGCGAATGCCATTTTACTTCCAACCGAATTTTATTAGCGTGAGTCTCATAATTAAAGACTGGACGATAGTTAAAATCTTTTCTGGTTTTAAGTTTGAAAGCTCTATCCGCTAAAAATAGTAACGGTTCAAACTCAATGTCATTAGGCATTTTAGAGGCATCATTCAAAACAGTTTTATAATGTAGTTTACCTTCAGCTATAGTCGCACAGCGAGCGTATAAAAAACTATCAACAGAAATAAAATTATCGGGCTCATTTTTTGAACAGTAATGTGCGTGCACTCTTGTGTCTAAATTGTATAATTTTTCGGAAAGTTTATCTGCGAAAAGGTAAATATTTGAAATCGGCATAGCACTGAGCCTTTGAATTAGCACAGAGACTTTTTCTGTAGAAGATTATTGAGACCAATCAATTAAATTGATAATTTCCCAAAAATTTTGCTCCGAGAAAAAAGTATCTGAAGGTGAAATTTCGTCTAATCAAATTTCCATTTTCGTTGACTTATTATACTTTCGTTTTAAATCTGAAACAAATTGAGAATTTAGATCCATCAAATTAAGCGTTAGTACAGTTGTCATTTCTAAAAATTTTGTGAATATAATCACTAATTTGGTTTTTTCAAATCGTTTTTTGCTTCAAAATAATATAAATAAAGACCGTGTCCCAATTTTGGTTGCAAACTTGTTAATTTTGCAATTTCTTATAGCCACTCTGTAAGAGGTTATTCATTCAATACATTTTTCATTGAGAACTAAAAGTCATAAACAGCAGCGCGTAAACGTCATTACGCTCGGTTGTAGTAAAAATACAGTTGATTCAGAAAATTTAATGGGTCAGTTAGTGGCGAACGATTTTGATGTGCGGCACAACAGTTCTAAAGTTGCCGACGTAGTAATAATAAATACGTGTGGATTTATTGATTTAGCTAAAGCGGAATCGGTTGACACGATTTTAGAATACGCAGAGCTGAAACGTAAGAAAAAAATTCAATCGTTGTATGTTACTGGTTGTTTATCTCAACGTTATAAAGATAATTTAGAAGCAGAAATAAAAGAAGTAGACGCTTTTTTCGGTACTTTAGAAATGCCGCGATTACTCGCCACGCTCAACGCGGATTATAAACACGAACTTTTAGGCGAACGCATTTTAAGTACACCGTCGCATTTTGCATATTTAAAAATTTCGGAGGGTTGTAATCGCACGTGTTCTTTTTGCGCCATTCCGCTCATGCGTGGTAAACACGTTTCACGCACTATTGAAAGTTTAGTGATGGAAGCACAAAAATTGGCGCGCATGGGTGTAAAAGAACTCATTTTAATCGCGCAAGAATTAACTTATTACGGCTTAGATATTTATAAAAAACGCGAACTACCGCAACTTCTCGACGCGTTGCAACAAGTTGAAGGTATCGCATGGATTCGTTTGCATTATGCCTACCCGTCTAAATTTCCGTTAGAAATTTTCGATGCGATGTTGAACAATTCTAAAGTATGCCATTATTTGGATTTGCCGTTACAGCATGCGAATGATTCCGTTTTGAATAGAATGCGCCGACAAACTACTCAAGCAGAGATGATAGAACTAATTAATTATGCACGCACAAAAATTCCAGACATTGCTTTGCGCACAACTTTCTTAGTGGGTTTTCCGGGTGAAACTGAAGCAGAATTTCAAGATTTATGTGATTTTGTGATTGCGCAACGTTTCGATCGTGTGGGTGTTTTTCAATATTCGCACGAAGAAGACACTTCTGCACATTTGATGGTAGATGACGTTTCACCCGAAATTAAAGAAGCGCGCGCCAATAAAATTATGGCAATTCAACAAGAAATTTCACTTGAAAAAAACAAAGCGCACATCGGCAAAACGCTTAAAGTTTTGTTCGATAAAAAAGAAGGTGGTTTTTTTGTTGGTCGCACTCAATTTGATTCACCTGAAGTAGACAACGAAGTGCTCGTTGATGCGACTAATAATTATATTCGCACAGGCGATTTTGCCAACGTTTTAATTAACGAAGCAACGGAATATGATCTAATGGGCGTTCTGAGTAGTGATTTGTTAGTTGCTTTGTAACCGTAATCGCGCTTCCGAATTATACCAACCTATTAAAAACATAAATTATTACTCACTACGCACCAGTCCTAACTCAGATAGCACCGCCAAAAACGCTCTGGCAGAATCGAATTGCAGCCGGGCTCATTTTTTTTGCTGCGGGTTTTATCGGTAGTTCTTGGGTAGCGCGTTTGCCTGAATTGCAAGCGCAATTACAAATTTCGAACACCGTTACTGGAACATTGCTTTTGTGTTTATCGGGCGGTTCAATTGCTTTCATGCCTTTTGTTGCGTGGTTCAGTATAAAATTTGGAAGTAAACTTATTGTCAGCACTGCCTCTATTCTGAATACGCTTTTTTTAATACTGCTCGCCATTATTCCCTCGGTATGGATTTTAATTTTTTTGTTTTTAATTTGGGGTGCATTAATGGGAGCGATGGACGTAACGGTGAACGGGCAAGCTGTTTTGATTGAGCGCGCTTGGAAAAAACCAATTATGTCTTCATTCCATGCCATGTTTAGTCTCGGTACGGTTTTGGGTTCGTTGGGTGGTTCATTTTTTGCAGGTTTGCAAATTTCTTTCTTTGTTCATTTTTTGTTGGGTTCAATTTTTTGTTTGATTTTAGTTTTGTGGGCAATTTTTCATTTATTCGACGATTCAAAGAAGAGTTTTGTGCCATTGGGCGTGAGTAATGTGCTGCTAAACGAGAGTAGCCCTACGCTCAAACCCCATAAATTAGGGACAAAGTTGCAATTTCCAACGCGCGCCATTTTACCTATTGCTCTTATTGGTTTTTGCGGAATGACAGGCGAAGCAACGATGATTGATTGGTCGGCGGTGTATATGAATAAAGTTGCGATGAGTTCTGCAAGTGTTTCTGCACTCGCGCTTTCCGTAAATACTTTCGCGATGCTTATTGGTAGGCTAGCGGGCGATACGCTCACACAAAAATTTGGTAAACGCAAATTATTAATTTTCAATACACTGCTGAGTATTTTTGGATTGAGCATAGCGTTAATTTTTCACCAACCTTTCGCTATTCTCGCAGGATTTTTTTTCATCGGTCTCGGTCTTTCGAGCACAGTACCTATTGTTTATTCCATTGCTGGTAATTTACCAAATATTGAACCGAGTGTTGGTTTAGCGATGGTGACCACCATTTCTTACGCAGGTTTTTTTCTCGGACCACCTATCATTGGTTTTCTTTCTGATGTTTCTTCGTTGCCCTTCGCGTTTTGTTATACTCTCATTTTGTTTTGTGTAATGTTATATTTAATATTGAAGCAGAAGTTTTAAAATTTTCGACTTTTATTTTTCAATTCTCGCTTTCCATTTTGTTGAATAAGGCCAAATGCTTAATATTGATATTATTTTCAGGAAATTACACGCATGCTAAAACGTTTACTCATCATTTTTACACTTGTATTATCGCTCGCTGCATCTGCGACATACTACTGTGTGTTTAAAATGAAGCAATGGCA
>JAYVVO010000502.1:0-3114 GCA_043786955.1 Saprospiraceae bacterium | reverse complement strand
AGATATTGTATTTCAAGGAATCTAATCCACAGAAATTTGTGTTCGGCGTATAAATGAGTGAATCAATACCGAGCGAGCGCACACTGCCATTTTTAGGCTGAATCGTCACGCTCATTGAATTGATTGTGCCATTAGCAATATCATTATATGTCGGCTTAAAGCGTAGCGAAGTATTTTTTACCATCGTATAATTATCTACTACTGCAACAGGTTTTTTACTCGTCGGTGTAGAATCGCTGCCACACGTAACGTTTACAAAAACGTAAGCTGAATCAAACAGAAATGCTGTATTACCCACTTGATAACGAAACGTATCACGTCCACAGAAATCAGAATTTGGTTTATAAATTATTGAATCTAAACCGATGTAACCAATAGTGCCGTGCTTTGGAGTTTCAAAAATAGAAAGCGAATTTAAAATACCATTGATGTTGTCATTCGCCGTCGGTTTGAACCGAATCGTAATATTTTTCGGCGTTGTAATATAATCGTTCATAGCAACTGGTTTTTTTGAACCTCCCGTCGGAATTGTATCGCAACTCACAGCAACATAAACAAAAGTTGAATCGCAACCCGCGGCGTTACAAATTTTATATTGTAGCGTGTCGTTGTAGTTACAATCATTCAGATTTGGTGTATAGTCTATTTTGTTTGCGTTAATAGCAGCCACACCACGGCGTGGCGTTTTTATAATTGTTGTTGAAGTGAGTGCACCATTCGGTGAATCATTCGCCAAAAAATTTACTGAAACTTTTACATTTTTACTCGTTGTAGAATAATCGGCTCGCGCAATTGGTTTTTGCGTCGTCGGTGTAGAATCGGATGCGCAAGTCACATTGATAAAAATGCTGGCAGTATCGCACAAGAAATAATTATTGCAAATCGCGTATTTCAACGTGTCGTTGCCGCAAAAACCTGTCGTAGGTACATAAACTACAGACGTATTTCCAGAATATGCAAAACTTCCATTTTTGGGTGGACTAATAATAGTGAACGTTCTAATCGGTGCAGCAAAAAGCGAATCGTTCTGCGTTGGATCGAAAATAACGAGACTATTTTTCTTGACCGTCACAAAATCGTTAATTGCGTGGGGTTTTTTAGAAACCACCGACGTATCGCACGTGATGACGAGACGCAAAATATCTTGGCAAAGTGTTGAATTATTTTTAAAGATTACTTCATGCGTACCGGCAAAGAAACAAACACTCACACCACTCGAATTGAGTTGTGAATTCATCTCCATATAACTCACCGAACCATTCGCGATGCACGTAACTTTCATTTGACCGTAGGTATTGACAGATTTACCGCCAGAAATCGTTAACGTAAGCGTATCAACTGACCATTTACCCACTTTATCCCATACATTCATTGAGTCAACCAAAACAAAAATATCTCTAAAAGCTGTAATTTTATACGATTGACCATTTAATAACCAATAATCTAATCGGTAAGGACCTGATTTGGAAAATCTCGGAATCGTGAAATAAGTGTATGAAAACGATGTATCGTATTGGCAACCCGTTAATGTGCCGGTGTAAGGCGTGCCGTTATCAGAAATGGTATAATTATTTTTAAATGCAATCGCATCATTCACGCCAGAAATACAAAAATAACCTTTATCGTTGCAGTTCGCTAATTTGATGCGCGCAACGGTGTCTTGGTTGAATAAATTACAAGAATTTAATCTCAAACTTTGTGGCGTAACAATTAAAAAGAAATTCCGACAATTGTTTCCGCTCGCATCGCAAGAAGTTCCTATAAGCGTATCGGTTTTATTAAAAGTTTGAAGTGCCATGATTTTTAAACAACCATTGGATAATAAAGGCACTAAATTATGAACAGAAGAAGGCGTGACGAACGCAACACTTGTTACTGTTCTGTTCGTTCCAAAAATACTATTAACGCACGAATCGGTAAACCGTGAAGCAATAAGTTCAATTTTAAAAGTATCAATCGGATAGACTACCAAACAATTTTGAGTGTCGAAAACTTTAATTACTTGCGAATTAGTAGCCGAATTACCGCAACCATCAGTACTTGACCATGTTCGCGTAATGGTGCTCCCACAAGAAGATTGTGTTGTGACTGTATTGTAAGTTAAAGGAATTATAGTATTGGCAGTGCAGTTATCGAGCGCGTAAATATTCGTCGGTGCAGTTGCTACAGTATCGCCTAAGTATGTATTCACCGTAATGTTAGCCGGAATATTATTAAGTACGGGTGCAATTGTATCAATCACTTTTACAAAAATAAAGCTCGTTCCTACATTTCCGCACGCGTCCGTTGCTGTCCAAGTGCAATCCAAAAGTTTTACAAAACCATTAGATCTGCAATTACCTTCAATCAATAAATTATCTGTAAAAACCGCCGTTAATGTTTGTTTTGAATTATCCGTTACCGATACCCAACTCGAATCCATACGCGGCAAATTATCGCAAGAGACTGTAAGTGTATCGCCGCTAAAAAAACCTGCAATCAGTGGATTAACAAATTGAATTTTAGGTGCCGTTTTATCTACAATTCCGGCATCAATAGAAGTGTAGTTTGTACCACTCACAACTATTAAATTATCGGAAGTACCCGAACTATCAACATCGCTGTTCAGTGTTGGATCACCACCAGCAACGCGCGTAGAAAATATCAATTGCGTTGATCCAGTAGGCAAACTCACCATTACTTTATAACTACCATTACTTACATTGAAACTGTAATTACCCACACTATCGGTGATAGTTGAGATTTGTTGGTTGTCGGTAGTTAAAAGACGAACCGTTATATTTTTTATACCCGCATCGCCGATATCGCGCACATCGTTGTTGTTACAATCCCAAAAAACTTTACCCGAAATAACGGACTGCGCCGATATAACAAAAGGCAAAAGGCAAATGGCAAAGAGCAAAGTTAGCTTTGAGCTTTGTGCTTTGAGCTTTGAGCTGCCATTCCAGAGTTGTGGCTCATAATTCATTGCTAATAACTCATTGCATGTAGTAGATATACGCATAGTAAGGGAATTTATCGGTTCGCAGGAACACATATTTGTGTTAGTAGTAAAAGCTGAAAACATATAGGTTGTGAGTGCGCAAAAGGCATAGGGGGTAAGGCAAAAAGCAA
>JAYVVO010000501.1:0-3114 GCA_043786955.1 Saprospiraceae bacterium | reverse complement strand
AATCGAGCATGGCGTTGACTTCGCGCTCGGCAGTAAAAACTTCACCGTGATCTGTTACGCGTTTTTTCGATTTTACCTGATTTTGGTTTTCGCTATTTTTTATTCCTGATGCCATCCCGTTCAAAAACTTATTTTCTCAACAAAACTAATGAAAGTGAAGCTAAAAAAATAATTTGTTTACAAAAACAAAAACGTTCGGGGAACTTTTAAAGTTCCCCGAACGTTTACTTTAGAAGGTAGCACATCTTTATTAATCCTTATCCTTTTCAGCAACTTTGGCAACAAACGCCGCACGACGCGGAGCGGGAACAGGTGCGTTAATACCTTTTACGGCTTTCCACAAAATTTCATTAAATTTAGTATCATCCACAGCATCCGCTTTTGCTAAATTGAATAAATCCGATTGGCGCGAAAGCTCGTTATCAGCGATGTTTTTCTCGAAAATATCTACGTTCGCATCAATGGATTTAAAAGTTGAAAAATCGGGCGTGGAAGAAAAACTGCGATACATCGGTGTTGCGGCAGCATCGTATTGACTCATCGGGGGTAAACCTAAAATGAGTTCGATGGTGCGTAACATACTGGACGTTGAATACATGGTGTGATCTACAAAATTTCTTTTCAAATACGGCGAAGCGACATACGCCGTCGAACGGTGCGCATCCACGTGGTCTGCACCATTTTGCGCGTCGTCTTCGATAACAAAAACGGCAGATTGCGCCCAAATTTTTGATTGTGAGAGATGCTCTACGAATTTACCAACGGCTAAATCGTTATCGGCAACGGCAGCAAACGGCGAATAAGCACCGCGCGATAAACCAGAAGTATGATCGTTACTGAGACGCAGCGAATTAAATCGCGGCACGGCGTTAATGTTTATAAGCGAATCAAAATCGTATTCCCAATCGCTTTCGCGTGTAACGTCTTTATAATTCAAATTCCACCCACCATATTTTGGACAAACATGACCGACGAGCGTCGGATAGTTTCCAATTTTATTATCTACAAATTCGCCGTACGTTCGGTACGTTAGGTTGGCGCGTTTGCAATAATCCCAAATAAAACCACCTCTTGGAAACGCAATTTTGCGTGTTCCTTCGAAATCGTAATTGCCTCCTTTTCCGCCGTAACTTGTGGGCCAAGTTTTTTCTACAAAATCATTCGCGTAAGCAGCCGTACTCCAGTTATGTCCGTCAGCACTGACTTCTGCATCGTCATAAAAATTATCGTACAGCACAAAATTTTCAGAAATGGCGTGTTCGTTCGGTGTAATTTTTCTCGGAAACAAACATAAACTTGTATCGCCGTTGCCTTGCGGCAGATCACCGAGCACTTGGTCGTACGTTCTATTTTCTTTGATGATGTAGAACACATATTTTATTGGCGACGTATCGCCGACGTGCTTTGGAATCGGATTTCCTTTTTCGCCTTCGGTGTTCAATTCTTTTTCTTTCGTGTACGGCGTATTTTCATAAACTAAACGCGAATATGCCGCGAGCGTTTTTGAATCGGGCGTTTCAAAACTTGAAAGTGTGCCTAAAAAAAGCGACCCAATATATTCCGCCGCGCGCGAATCGGCGCGTTTTTTAAACGGCGAGGGTCCATTCGGATTTGGTTTACTGGTTAAGCCCTTTGCATTTACAACTAAAATTTTTGAGCCTAAAACTTTTACGTTTGTGGGATACCAAGCGGTTGGAATAAAACCAAGTGAATAACTTTTACCAATTTGTGAGACATTAAAAACTGCAAGACAATTATTATCAGCATTTGCGATGTACAAAGTTTTTTCATCGTCGCTCAAAGCTAAACCGTTTGTCGTTGAACCGTTCGGTGCATGAGCATAGAGCGCAGCGTTTAAAACTTCAACAACTTTTTTAGATTTCAGATTAATTATACTCACCGAATTATCTTGCGAGTTGGCGACAAATAAATGAGTTTGCTTTTTGTTTAAAAGTAATTCGTTCGGATGATCGCCCACTGCGATATCGCCTTTTTCTGTTTGCGTCGTTAAATCGAACACGCGAATTTTTTTTTCACCCCAAAGAGAAACATACAACTCATTACGTTTTTTTGAAACCAAAACACTAAAAGGTTCGGTGGGTAGTTTTATTTTTTTTTCAACGCTGTTTGTTGCTGTGTTGCAAACATAGAGCATCGAGTCTTCTTTCGTAACGGTAAAAAGTTTATTTTGAGCACCATCAACGGCAATACCAGTAGGGCAAATTTTATCTTTACTCCATGGTTTACCGAGAGTGATTACTGTATCGAGTTGTAGAGACGTTGAATTCAAAGTCTTTACAACATTAAATACTATAATGACGTTTTCGTTTCCCCCTGATGCATACAATTTTTTATCGTCCTCGCTGAAAGCTAAACCATACCAACCCATTTTAATCGTTTTTTCGTCGCACTGAATAGGCGTTCCACTTTCAGTGTTGAACAGTTGGATGTAATGTTTGGCTACGCCGTTATTGGTTATTGCCAATAGTTTTTTGGTTGAAGAAAAAACGGCGTTGAGGGGTAAATCACCGAGTGGCAATTGTTCACCAACGGGTGTGAGTTTCCATTGATTGGGTAAAGTAATTTGTTTCGCTACAAGTTGTTTATAAACTTGCGCGTCCATATCGGTACTATAAAGTAGTTTTTTGTTTTGCGCCGATGCGTTTATGGTTAGAATTGCGCAAAAAGCAAAACTCCAAACTTGTATTTTATTGAAAGGATAAGTCATTGTAGAAGGTCTTTTTAAATTAAAAAATCGGCTAAAAGTAGTTATTCTTTTAGCCGATTTAATAAAATCCAATCTTAAAAAATTATTTTTTTTTTTTACTAAGATAATTCATTGACTACCTCCTGCACGCGCACCTCTAAGAAGTTCCCTAATTCATAAAAAGCTTTGCGCCACTCTTGGCTCGGAAACGGTTTATCGTTTGTTTTAAATTCGCGATGTAAATAAAAATACTCCGTTTGAATACGACGCAAATCGGGTCTTAAATTAACTTGACGTAACAAGTTCATAATTTCGCTCAATGCTTTTAAACTTTCTAACGGAATTTCAGCATTGCGCAAGTTTTTTATCTCTGCTAAAATTCTTTCACCCGCAGTGAGTTTAAATGC
>JAYVVO010000500.1:0-3116 GCA_043786955.1 Saprospiraceae bacterium | reverse complement strand
TTCTATAAGCCCACGCTTTTTATTCGCGGTAGTAATTCAAATTATATTTTAGATGAAGACTTCCCAATGATAAAATCTTTATTCCCACACGCACAAATAGAAACAGTACCAAATGCTGGTCATTGGGTGCACGCGGATAATCAAAAAGGATTGCTGGATATTTTAATTCCTTTTTTGGAAAATTAACCAACAGGATAAAGCGGCAAATCTTTTCTTCTGAAAGAATAAACCAAACCAATAATTCCAATAAAAAATATAAGCGTTGCAATCAACTCAGCTTGAGTAAAAGTTAAACCAAAAGCGTGGAGCTTATCGTTGATGCGGATTTTTTCAATAAAAAAACGTTCAACACCATTTAGAATTAGATAGATATAGAACAAAGCACCTGGGTGTCGCAATTTTTTTCGCAATGACCATAAAAACAAACCTATCAAGGCCGCCATGATGGTTTCATAAAATGGCGTTGGGAAAACAGGTATGTGCAAATGGCGATTGTGCATGCCTACAAAATTTAAAATTGGTTCACCCATATCTATTACATTATGCGGATAATCGTATGACCACATCCATTTGGGTAAAAACCACCAACTCGGTGTGGCTGCAGCGTTATCTATACCCCAATCGCCGTCACCAGAAAGTTGACAACCAATTCTACCGACCGAATAACCTAAAATCATAGCTGGTGCAATGGCATCCATAACATAAACAGGATTTATTTTTAACCACCGTTTAACGAAAATATAAACGAAAATAAAACCAAAAATTAATCCACCATAAATCGCAATACCACTCGGGCTAAAAAGTGTTTGAATCGGTGCTTCGAGAAATTGTTTGACGTTTTCTTCGCTTTCGAGGATGGCAAAAATTTTTGCGCCAATCATGCCAGATATTGCTGCAATCATTAAAATATCGCCGACGCGCTCATGCGGATACGTTTCTCTGAGTTCGCCTTTTTCATCTTTTACCAAATGCGGTGGAAAAACGCCTTGCTTTTTTTTGCGCAGCAATTCTAAGTACAACAAATAGGCAGCAACAAAAAAAGCCAACGCTAAAAATGTTCCGAACATTTGAAAGTAGCGGAAGATATTGTCAACGTTGGTGCCAAAAATATCGTGGAACAAATAAGAAAGATTCGGATACATCAGTGAGCTTGTTTAACTTTTCTCGTTGCAAAACTAAAAAAATTACCGCTAATTTTCACTTTTTGATTGAAAACCTTTAAATTAATTGCTGATCATATTTTCTTTCATCGAAAAATTAAGGATATTTTTTTACATAACTCACGCGTTGAAGTTAAACCAAACTAATTTCTGCGCGTTAATTACATTATTTCTATTAATTTTGCACTGAGCTACATAACTCAACAAAATCCCTCACCACTAAAGATATAGAAGCAAATATATGTCACAGCCGATAGCCGAAAAGGCGCCAAAAAAAAGGTTTAATGTCTCGTTGTTCCGTCGCATACTTTCATTAGCAAAGCCGTATAAAATTTATTTTATAGCAGCTGCACTCATGGCGTTTACGCTGGCGCCGCTTTCGAGTGTGCGTCCCTATTTGATTCAGCAAATTGTAGATAACCATATCTTCAAAGCGGATATTACGGGTATGACCAAATTGACGATTATACTTTTAGTGCTTTTGGTGATTGAAGTTTGTATGATGTACGTTTTTAATTATACAACTTCCTGGCTCGGCGCATCTATCGTGCGCGACTTGCGCGTGCGCGTGTTCAGCCATATCACTAAACTTAATTTGTCTTATTTCGATAAAACCGCCATCGGACAATCCACCACGCGTACAATTAACGATATTGAAACCATAAATTCCGTTTTTTCGGAAGGCATCATTACTATTCTTGCCGATATGCTCACGCTGGTTTTTATTTTGGGTGTGATGTTTTGGACGAGTTGGAAGTTGACTTTGGTGACGATGTCAATTTTGCCGTTTTTGCTATTAGGTGTGCGCTGGTTTAAGAATGAAGTTGCAAAATCTTTTCAAGTAGTGCGCAACGAGGTGGCGCGCATGAATGCTTTTTTGCAAGAGCATATTTCTGGTATGCGCATCGTTCAAATTTTTAATGCTGAAAATCAAGAGCGCGAAAAATTTAAGGAAATCAATCGCAAATTTACGGGTGCGAATTTGCGCGCTATTTTTGCATATGCGGTTTTTTTTCCTTTCGTTGAAATTATTTCTGCGGCAGCCATTGGTTTAATGGTGTGGTATGGTGCGCGTGGCGTTATTCAAAACGATTTAACCATAGGTGTAATGGTTGCGTTTCCAGTGTATATTAATATGCTTTTTCGACCTGTGCGAATGCTCGCAGATAAATTCAACACCTTACAAATGGGGATGGTCGCTGCCGAGCGCGTTTTTAAATTACTCGATGAAACAACCTATTTAGAACAATCGGGTCAACAAAAACTCACGCGATTAAAAGGTGATGTGCGGTTTGAACATGTCAATTTTAGCTATGATGGCGTGACACAAATTTTGAAAGACGTATCGTTTTCGCTTAAAGCGGGTGAAACTTTGGCGATTGTTGGTTCAACGGGTTCGGGTAAAACGACAATTACCAGCATTTTAAATCGCTTTTACGAAATTCAGAGTGGCGAAATTTATTTCGATAATATTCCGCTTCACGATATTGATGTGTATTCGCTGCGCAATCGCATTTCGGTTGTTCTGCAAGATGTGTTTTTATTCAACGGGACAATTTTTGAAAACATCACGCTGCGCGATAAATCTATCAGTTTAGAGCGCGTGATTGAATGTGCTAAATTAATTGGTGCAGATGGGTTTATCGAAAATTTACCCGGCAGCTACATGTACAACGTGATGGAACGCGGTGCAACACTGTCCGTCGGTCAGCGCCAACTTATTTCGTTTGTGCGCGCATTGGTTTTCGATCCCGATATTCTCATTCTCGACGAAGCGACTTCGTCAATTGATCCAGAAAGTGAAGAAATTATTCAGTACGCCATTGAAAAAATTATCACAAAGCGCACATCCATTATTATTGCGCACCGATTAACGACTATTCGCCACGCCCAAAATATTTTAGTGATGGATAAAGGTGAAGCGATAGAATTTGGTCCGCATGAAAAACTCATGCA
>JAYVVO010000499.1:0-8801 GCA_043786955.1 Saprospiraceae bacterium | reverse complement strand
GCAGCGCAAAACCGCGTTGATTTAATTCCGGTGCGAACTGCCCGTATTTGGCACCCGACTCAATAGTTAAAGTATTTTTTGCTGCGTCAATATTTATTACTTTGTTTAAATTTTTCGTCGATATTTGACTGAATGGCGTATCGGCAATAGTGTTGAAGGAGTGACACGAACCCAAACCTTTTTGTTTGTTTAAACTTTTTACAAGGCTTTGTAATTCATCTACCGATTTAGGTTCAAAATATTTTTCGGCACTGTATTGTAAATTTCCTGCCCAGTTTTTTCTTACAATATTTACAACTTTAGGCTTGGTTGTGTTACAAGCTAATATTGGTGAAAGTATTCCTCCGACAGCAAATACAGAGGATGCTTTTAAAAATATTTTTCTTTTCATTATAAATTAGTTTATTTGTTTTTAAATCAATTTTTTTATTTTTAAACGTTTTGAAAAATTTAATCTCAATTCAATATCAAAAAAGAATCAGCTCAGTAATTCAGAGTTTAGCCTTTGGTTAAAAAATAATTTTTTCCCTTACTTCACTTAGGCTTTAGTTCAAATTCAGCAATCTTTTTTTTTAAAACATAAAAAAGGTGGAAGTGTTACACTTTTTAAAAGTATTGATTCAAAAAAAAATCTCTTTTAAAAATTAATTCAAAAGAGATTTTTTTATGATAAATTAGTCTATCAACCAACAACTAAAATCTAAAATTTATTTTTGTTTTTCAACTTGCATAAAACTCAATTCTACTTCTGTACCGCGACCAAAAATTTTAACGATTACTTTAAGTTTTTTCTTCTCTTCGTTAATTTCTTGAATTTCTCCGACAAAATCTGTGAATGGTCCGTCTGTAATTTTAATCGTTTCGTTTATAATGAATGGCTCCGCAATAACTTCTGCATTTCCTTGAGAGTCGTCCACAATACCCAGCAAGCGTTTTGCTTCATTGGGTTGCATCGGAATCGGGTTTGTTTTTCCTAAAAAATGTATTACATTTTGCAAATTAGAAATTTGCTGCGCTATTTCACCTCTGAATTTACCTGGCAGCGCTTCTACTAAAATATATCCTGGCAAAACGTTGCGTTCCTGAATCTGTTTTTTACCATTCCGAATTTTATAAATTTTTTCGGTTGGCACCACTACATTGGTAACAATTTCAGACCAACCCTCAGTTTTGATCTCTCTTTCGATACGCTCTTTAATTGAACGTTCTTTGCCACTAATTACACGCAGCGAATACCATTTCGTTTCTTCTGACATTAGCAAAAAATAAGGATATTGTTGTGGTATCAGGTCGTGACCTGATGCGAAAATTTAAAACTATCTGACTTGGTAGAAAAATTTCATTACTATGTTTGAAACGGTATCCATTCCGAAAATCAATATTGAAAGAATTAAACTTGCTAAAAGCACTACGGCCGTAGTTTGTTGTAAATTCAACCAAGTAGGCCAAGTAATTTTATTACGTAATTCTTCGAAACTCTCGGAAATGTAAAGACTTAATGTATTCATAATTTAAATTTTAAAAGCACGGGAAGCAAGGATCGAACTCGCAACCTGAAGTTTTGGAGACTTCCACTCTACCAGTTGAGCTATTCCCGTGTGTTTCAAAATGCAAAGTGCAAAAGGCAAAGTGCAAAATGAGCTATAGTTTACAAAACGCAAAAGGCAAAGTGCAAAAATTAGTTTGCTATTTGCCCTTTACGTTTTGCGTTTTAACTTTTTTTAATCAAGAATTTCAGTTACCTGACCAGCACCTACTGTTCTTCCACCTTCACGAATGGCAAAGCGCAAGCCTTTTTCCATCGCAATTGTGTTGATTAATGACACTTCTAATTCTACATTGTCTCCTGGCATAACCATTTCAACTGATGCAGGTAAAGTTACATCACCCGTTACGTCAGTTGTACGGAAATAAAACTGTGGACGGTAATGTGTGAAAAATGGTGTGTGACGACCACCTTCGTCTTTAGAAAGAACGTATACTTGACACTTAAATTTCTTGTGTGGTTTTACTGTACCTGGTGCACAGATTACCATACCGCGTTTGATTTGCTCTTTGTCAACACCGCGTAATAATAAACCAGCATTATCACCAGCTTCACCACGATCGAGTAATTTACGGAACATTTCAACACCTGTTACAGTAGAAACGATAGGTTTTTCTTCAGGTTTCATCATACCGATGATTTCAACCGACTCACCTACTTTAATAATACCACGCTCAATACGACCAGTTGCAACTGTGCCACGACCAGTAATAGAGAATACGTCTTCAACAGGCATTAAGAAAGGCTTATCAATTAAACGTATTGGCTCTAAAATTTGGGTATCGCAAGCATCCATTAAAGCATCAATTTGCGCCACATAGTGCGGATCGCCATCAAGTGCTTTCAATGCAGAACCTTTAATTACAGCAATATTATCACCGTCAAAATCATATTTGCTTAAAAGTTCACGAACTTCCATTTCTACAAGTTCGATCATCTCTTCGTCTTCGACAATATCAACCTTGTTCATGAAAACAACGATATTGGGTACACCTACTTGGCGCGCCAAAAGGATGTGTTCGCGTGTTTGTGGCATCGGACCATCTGTTGCAGCAACAACAAGAATAGCACCGTCCATTTGAGCAGCACCCGTTACCATGTTTTTAACATAATCCGCGTGACCTGGGCAATCAACGTGTGCGTAGTGACGAGCAAGCGTTTCATACTCAACGTGCGCAGTGTTAATAGTGATACCGCGTTCTTTTTCTTCAGGTGCAGCGTCAATTTTGTCGTAAGTTACATTTTTAGCCAAGCCTTTCTTCGATAACACATTCGTTATCGCAGCAGTCAAAGTTGTCTTACCGTGGTCAACGTGACCAATTGTTCCAATATTCAAGTGTGGTTTGAGCCTCTGAAAGGTTTCCTTAGCCATGAATAAAATTTTTTAAAAAAGTGTGAATTAAATTATTTAATAAAAATAAAAAATTTCGAGCCGCAGAAGGGAATTGAACCCTCGACCTCTTCCTTACCAAGGAAGTGCTCTACCCCTGAGCTACCGTGGCGCATATAAAATTTAAAACGTTTACAATGCAAAACAGTTGCGCAATGGCTAAACAAAAACTCATTTATGAGCGGAAGACGAGTCTCGAACTCGCGACCTACAGCTTGGAAGGCTGTCGCTCTACCAATTGAGCTACTTCCGCAATTTTAGAATCTATCTATGAAAAATGATCCTAAATTTTAATAATAGTGTGGGAGCAGATGGATTCGAACCACCGAAGGTTACCCAGCAGATTTACAGTCTGCCCCATTTGGCCACTCTGGTATGCTCCCGTATTTTGAGCCGATAGAGGGACTCGAACCCCCGACCAGCTGATTACAAATCAGCTGCTCTACCAACTGAGCTACATCGGCGTAGTGTATAAAAACTTAAATTTTAAAGAACTTTCTATCTTTTCTACTGCAATTTTCAAAAAGCGTTGCAAAGATATTCTTTTTTTTTATTCAAGCAAATGTTTTATTTAATTTTAATGAAAATTCCGCAAAAAATAATGGGTTAGCGATGGCAAATCGTTTAACCCATTAAAAATTACACTTTTTGACGGTGTTACTATTTCGGATGTTTCTTTTTGCCAAGTTGTTCTTTGATTCTGAGCACAGCTTTAATGACAGCAATTTCAAATGTTTTACTCGATTCTCTAATAATCAAGATTTTATTCGGCAGTTTAATTTTTATTTCAGCGATGCGATGAAATAATTCGTTTTTAATGCTGACGCTAAGAGTTACTTGCGTTTCTACTACCTTACCAAAAGTTTTTTCTAAGAAGAATAGTTTTTCTTCTATAAAAAAAAGTAAATCGTTATCAATAACTGACAACCCTGTTTGTGTGATAGAGGTCATGATGCTTTTTTAGTTTTGAGAAAAAAATGTGTGTAACTATTAAATAGGTGGGTATCTTCTATTATCATTTTATTAACGCAAGGTCTAAATATTATATTTCTCAACCAAATTTTTTAACGTTTAAATATAATTTTACCCGATAATTTTACAATCAATCAATAATTCCGTTATTAATTGCGCTGTTAAGCGTTAATAAAAAATATTTCATGTAGTTAATTTTTAAAATCGAGTAAATAATTTTTTATACAATCGTCAAAATGAGGGTGTTCATTTTTATGAAAGACAATTTGTATAGGCTGAACAAAGATAGAAATATTATTTTCTATAAATTGGTTTGAAAATTTGCGTAACCGCGTGGCATCTTTTTCCGTAGTTACAATTATTTTCTTGTCAGACTTCAAATTTTTGTAAACAGAAATAACTTGGTTAATGTCCTCTTCCACAAAAGCGTGGTGATCTTCGAAATTTAAAGATAAAGTTTTTTGAGAATTTTGAATTAGATATTGCTCTAATGGCTCAACGTTGGCAATGCCTGAAATTAGTACAACTTCAATGTCTTTGTTTAAGTATAAAATTTGAGTGCGGTCGTTCAACCCATACAATGTTCCATAACTGATTGAACTAAAAAATAAATGTTGGTAGGATTCTACGCCTAATTTCTTTTCAAAGTTCGCCTTTTCAAGTTCGGTTAACTCAGATGGCGATTTAGTAACAATTATAATTTCAGCGCGCTTTGCGGCACTGCGCGTTTCGCGCAAACTACCGACGGGTAATAAATAATCGGAAGAATACGGATTTTGAAAAGTTGTCAGCAGTATATTTAAGTAAGGTGTAACTGATAAATGCTGAAACGCGTCGTCGAGAATGAGTGTTTTTGTTTTAGGCTCATTTTGCAAAATGTATGGAATCGCTAACGCGCGTTTTTCTCCAACAGCTACTACAACGTCTGGAAAATTTAATTTAAATTGCAAAGGTTCATCGCCTACGGTTTCAGGTGAATCTGTTGGCAATACAAACCTGAATCCATTCGTTTTTCTACCATATCCTCGACTCAAACAAACTACCTGTAAATAAGGTGAGAGCAATCGAATTAAATATTCTACGTGTGGCGATTTACCTGTACCGCCTACACTCAAATTGCCTACGTTTATTATCGGAATACTAAATTTACTGGCGCGCAGAATTTTTGATGCGAAAAAGAATTTTCTCGCTGAAACGCCCAACCCGAATAAAACAGCAAATGGAAACAATAAAAACCTGGCGGGACGATGCATATTTGGAATAAAGAATAAAGGAATGAAGAAATAAAGAATGAAGGAATAAAGAATGAAGGAATGAAAAATTAAACGTGAACAAAACGCCGTAGGCGTGACCAATTGATAACCATGTCATTTATGGCATGGAAAACCAAAATGAAAACCAAAATGAAAACTAAAATGAAAACCAAAATGAAAACCAAAATGAAAACCAAAATGAAAACAAAAATGAAAACCAAAATGAAAACAAAAATGAGAAAGTGTGAGAGTGTTCAATTAAGTGTGTCAACCCCGATTCATTCCTTTATTTTTCATTATTTCATTCCTTAAATGCTAATTCCATTTTATTTCTATCAAACTCGCCTTCGTTATTCGCGAGCCAAATAGTTGCCACGCCGTTTCCGATAAAATTTGTAATAGCCCGCGCCTCGCTCATAAATCTATCAACGCCCAAAAGTAATGCTAAACCTTCAATTGGAATAACTTTTACAGCTGTAAGGGTGGAGGCAAGAACAATAAAACCGGAACCCGTTACGCCTGCAGCACCTTTCGATGTCACCATTAAAATACCAATGATGGTCAGCATTTGACTGATACTCAGCTCGACATTGAAAACTTGCGCTAAAAATATAACTGACATGGATAGATAGATAGTCGTTCCATCGAGATTAAAAGAATAGCCTGTCGGTACAACCAAACCTACAACCGATTTAGAACAACCCATAAGCTCTAATTTTTCCATTAAATTTGGTAGTGCTGCCTCCGAGCTCGATGTACCAAGCACAATGAGTAATTCTTCTTTTATGTAACTCAAAAATTTAAACACGCTTATATTATACATTCGAAGTATTGCCCAGAGTACCACACAAACAAAAATTGCCATTGTTATATACACTGTTCCCATAAGTTTTGCGAGTGGTAGTAAAGTTTTTATGCCGAATTTGGCAATCGTGTAAGACATACCGCCGAAAGCACCGATGGGTGCGAATTTCATCACGTAGTGCAAACCTTTGAACAAATATTTTGAGGTGATTTGTAATTTTTCCATGATGATTTGTCTGCCACTATATTTCGATAGCACAACTCCAAAAATAATGGCTGCGATTAAAACTTGAAGCGTCGAATTATCCTGCAAAATTTTTAGCCAACTGAAATTGGCGGCACTTTGGGTGTATTTAGAAATATCGCCTTTTGCGCCTGCCGTCGTAACGCCTTGACCTGGTTTAATAATATTGGCTATAATTACACCAATAAGCAATGCTAAGGTGGTGACAACTTCAAAATATAATAGTGCTTTGGCACCAAGTTTTCCCACTTTTTTTAAATCACCCATTTGAACTATACCCAGCGTTATAGTCAAAAATATAATCGGGTTTATAAACAGTTTTACGGTTGAAATAAATATGGTACTGAAAAACTCACTGACAGTTTTACCCACTTTGAGTTCTTGCCCCATGAAATTTGTTTTCCATTCGTCGTTCAAGATTTGCTTGAGTGCAATTTCTGGCGCAAAATTACCGAGCAGAATGCCACAAAAAATAGCAGTAAGAACCCAGAAAGTAAGATTTGTAAAAAGTTTTTTCATGAATAAAAAAATAGAAAAATAAAAATTTTAAGCTGCTATTATTTTACTTTTTAAACTTATAGCGCAATGGGAAAGCAAATCTATCAATAATGATTCTAATAATATTCCTTTTTTAAAATTTTATTTTGCGCGTAAAATCTTAATTTTATTATTTCTAAAAAATTAATATCCTAATAACTTATTTTTTTCTTGGTAGTATGAAAAAGTATCGTAATTTTGTAATCCATTTCGTTTTAAAAAAGAAAATAGCGAACTTACAATAAACAGAGACGTTAATAACCGTGAGAAAATATCCTTTTGTTTTTTGTTATTGAGTTAATTGTATTAAAGTCATTTTTCGGAATACCAAAACTTTAAAAATATAGATTTATTACAAGCGTGTTTTAATACGCTTTATAAATTTTTTGCTTTTAAAAAACGTGTTAGAAATAAATAACAGCATTACATAAAAAATATGATTCCGCCACAGCCAATAGATGTAAAAAAAGTTGTTGTAAAAGCGTGTCTTGAATTCGGTTGCCAAAAGGTGTACGATGGAATGATAATGCATTTCAACAAAAGACATGAAATGTATTACAAAAATGATACCTTATTAAAGGAGCTAACTTACTTTGATGAAGCAACATTTTCGTTAGTCATTGAACGTACAACTTTTAATTATTACGAAAAAACATTCAAAAATACGGTGGCGCTATTGAATGAAATTAATTCTTATGCGGTTGCTGGATATATTCTTTTGAATGTCACTGAACCTGATAAGAAGAAAGTTACCAAATTTGAAAAAATTATACCCAATGGTGAAAAAGCTATTACATTTGAGTTTAATCAAGGTGTACAATTTTTGAAAACGCGCGAAGTAGAAAAAGCAATTGTATCATTAACAAGTTCACTCGAAAAATATGAAAACCATTTTCAAGCTTTAGAAAGACGTGCTTATGCTTATTTGTTGCAAGAACGTTTTGAAGATGCGCACATGGATTTAGCTAAAAGTTTGAAATTGCGTAAAAGTCCTGAATCATTTTATACTTTAGCAGAATTAAAAATGGCTGAAGGTTTTTACGCGGAAGCAGCTGAGTGCTTGCAAGATGCTATTAATAATGCTTTGCCATATCAACCGATTTTCTGGACATCGCGCCGATTGAAAGGTATTTGTCATTATAAACTCGGTGAATTTGAAGCAGCTACAACTGAATTACGGTACTTCACTAAACGAGATTACACCGTTGATGATCCAAACTTTGCTTTGCGCGCTGATGCTTGGCACGCGTTTGCCAAATCATTAGAAAAAATTGGCGATAAAAAAAATGCTGAGTTAGCACTTTCCAAAGCGACTGATTTAAATACCATTGATTCAAAAGATTTTACTTTGCCGAAGTATATGCGCATTAAATAGTTGTCAGTTGATAGTTATTCGTTTCAGAGCAATCCTAAACGAACAACCAAATTAAAAAAGCAATCCAATTTTTGGATTGCTTTTTGATTTTACGGCAGTAAAAATTAATTTTGCCCTCTTAAACTAAGCTAAACTTTTTTTCTGATGAAATTTATAAATGTTATACCAAAAAACTTTCTACTTCTCATTCTATTCTTTTTAATTTACGATTGCTCGTGGCTTTTAGCACAAACAATTCCGTCTGATACAATAAATCCAGAGCAAGTAATTCCTTATGGCGCCACTATACCAGAACCTAAACGCATTTCTGCCCATGCAACAACAGAAAGTTTTGAGGCACGCGTAGATCCGCCGAATTGGTGGGTAGGATTTAAAAATAAGAATGTTGAGCTAATGATTCACGATAAAAACATTGGTAATTTTAAACCGAATTTTTATCATCAAGGCGTGCGCACAGTAAAAACCCAAACCGTCGAAAATGCCAATTACCTTTTCGTCACACTCCACATTTCAGATACTGCGCAATTAGGTTCTTTTAAATTAAAATTTAAAAACGGCAATGAACAACGATCGTATAACTGGAAACTTGAAAAACGAAATGCGAAAGAACATAGAAATTTAGGTTTAAACGAAGCCGATTTTATGTATTTAATTATGCCCGATCGTTTTGCAAATGGCGA
>JAYVVO010000498.1:0-8816 GCA_043786955.1 Saprospiraceae bacterium | reverse complement strand
TTTGATGTTCTTTAGTTACAATATTAATGGCACCAGCAAAAGCATTTTGTCCGTAAGTGCGTGCAGCAGCACCTTTTAAAATTTCAATACGCTCAATGTTCAACAGTGTCATCGGCACGTCGAGCGAATGATGACCCGATTGCGGGTCGGATAATCTAATACCATTAACTAAAACCAACGCTTGATCGAAGGTGCCGCCGTTAATTGAAATATCGGATTGAACACCAAATGCACCACGCGTTCTAATATCTACACCTGGAAAATAATTTAAAATTTCGTTCAATTGCGTTACGGGTGCGATGGCAATTTCTTTCTTATCTATAATTGAAATACCGTTCGCTACTTCTGAAAATTTATTTTGCAATCTATTTTCTTTTATTACTACATCTTTCAGATCAATGATTGTATCAGTAGTTTGCGCGCCAACAGTTTCTTTTAAACAAAAAAATATTAAAAGCAGTGGTAGATAAAGTTTCATAAGTTAGTGATTTCTAAATTTCGGCGTAAAGGTATGAAATCAATTACGAGTTACCAATTGCGAATTAAGGCTCTTCTTTCTTTTTGTAATGCGTAAATATTTTAGTAATTTTGTAAAAAAACTCTGTATGGCACTTAAAGTGAGGGTGGATAAATGGTTGTGGGCAGTGCGTATTTTTAAATCGCGCACTTTAGCGACCGATACAGTTAAAGGAAATAAAGTTAAAGTGAACGATGTTGGTGTTAAGCCGTCGTTTTTGCTGAGCGAAAAAGATATTGTAACGGTTAAAAAAGAAGGTTTTAATTTTAGTTTTAAAGTTTTAACCGTTATTGAAAAACGCGTCGGTGCACCGATTGCTGTTACCTGCTACGCAGACGTCACGCCTGATGAAGAAAAATATAAATTCGCGGCATGGTTTAATAATAAAACGGGTAATGAAAATCGCGAACGCGGTGAGGGCAGACCAACTAAACGCGATAGGCGTGATATTGACGTTCACAAAGATTTCTTTTTCGATTTCGACGAGGACGAATCCGAAGATTAATATTTTAATTTCAATGAAATTTGGTTATCTTTGAAAAACTTGAAATGTAATTTTTTTAATAAATCTGTACTTTAGCTTAAACTTTAAATTTAAATGCTCGCGTTTTTTCATAAACTAATTGATGTTCTGAATGAATTGGAAATTCCTTACATGCTTTCAGGAAGTGTAGCGAGTCTATGTTTTACCAAGAGCAACAAGAGATTTTGATTTTGTAATGCATCTAAAGCAAAGTGATATTGATAATTTTGTAGTCTAATTTCAAAAAAATTACTATTGCGATAGAGATTCAATCGTAGAAGCAATAAAACATCAAAGTATTTTCAACATCATTGATCATTTATCTGGATACAAAGCTGATTTTGTAATTCTAAAAAATGAAGAATACCGCCAAGTTGAATTTGAAAGAAAAGTTCAAATGGATTTTTTGGTAAAACTATTTACATAATTACTGTCGAAGATTTACTTTTATCGAAATTGATTTGGATTCAAGATTATCAATCTGCAATTCAAATGCAAGATATTAGAAGCATTTGCGAATTAGAAACAATAGACTGGACGTATGTTAACATCTGGATTAAAAAATTGAAAATAAAAACATACAATTTAATCAAAAAATGAATGATACGCCCCAACATATCAAAGAATTACAACTCAAAATATGGTTGGCAAAATCTCCTATGGAAAGATTACATCAACTAATTATGGATAATGATACTTTATTCAAATTTTGGGGAGCTGTTAAACCCCAAGCCAAAGAAATTGTAAGTATAAAAGAATTAGAAAAAGATTAGAATTTTTAAAACTAAATTTATTCCCTTTTTATTAGGAGTCAGTTTAGCGCTTCAAAATAAGCTTAGCTGATCGTTCTTCGGAGTCTCCAAAGAAATTTGTCCTCGCATTTCGACAGGAAAATTTAGGATAGACTTCATCTTTTCGTAAAAATATTCCGCCATAATTGGCGATTTAATATTTTCAGGTTGATGTGAAAAAAAGTAAATTTCTTCTAAACCTAAAATCAACCATTCTTTTATGCGTTTACACCACCAATCAACGCGCTGATAATCCGTAGGATGTAAACAGTTGCCTACAAAACGAATAAGCACATAACTTTGCGTTAAACTCGAATGCAAAATATCGCGTCTGCCAGATACATCAGAAATAACAAAGCTACATTTATAATTTTCGAGTAGTTGTTTGAGCGCATTAAAATTTTTTTCATGAAACCAAGTTGGATGGCGCACTTCTACGGCTAATCGAATATACTCGGGCGTATGTTTTAAAAAATTTTCTAAAACGTTTAAACTTTTAGGCGAAAAAGTCGGCGGAAACTGAATAAAAATTGGTCCGAGTTTATCTTTCAAAAAAGAAAGATTGTAATAAAATCTTTTGGCTAAATCTATAACGCTATTCAAATTTTCTGCATGGCTGACTTGTTGTAACATTTTTGGTGCAAATCTAAAATCGCTCGGCATTGCATCGTGCCAACGTTCGCAATCTGAAATTTCGGGGGTTCTGTAATGCGTTGTATTAAATTCTATGGTGCTGAATTGCTTACCATAAAATTTTGGAAAATCGGAAGTAGTAATTTTTTGGGGATAAATACTGCCGCTCCATTCCCTGACAGACCAACCCGTGCAACCAATGCGAATGGTAGGAATTTTATGCGTTGGAAATTTATTTAAAATGCGCGCATTATCCGTATCGTCAATAGGCATTGAAAATCGAACATTATCTACATTTTCGAGTTTGCCAAAATCCATAATTTAAGCAATTTTTTTATTTTTTTGTACAATCCATAAACTGATTAAAACCAAAACTGTTCCGACAGCGGTATAAATTGTTATCGGTTCGTTTATAATGATAGCGGCGAAAAAAAAACCAAAAATTGGGTTTAAATACATCCACGAACTTGCACGAACGGGATCTAATTTCAGAAGATACAACCAAATTTGAACTGCACCAATCGAAACGGGAATAGCCAACCAAAAAATACAAAACCAAAATTGCGCATCCCAAACTTGTTTTCCTAAGTTTGTAAAAGCAAAAGTGAGAGGCAAAAGCAAAAGTCCACCAAAAATAATTTGCCAACCGTTAATGACAATAATTTTTTGATGCCACACGCGACCAGAAAAATAAATTGTGGCAACCGAATAACTCAACATAGCTAAAAACAAAATAAATAACCCGCGAACCGTGGCGTGTGCCGATTGTAATAAAGGATATATGGCAACACTCACACCCAAAAATCCCAGAATTAACGCAAACCAAAGATACGGGAGTATATTTTTTTTCTGAAAAATGGAACTCATCACGGTAATTAAAACTGGATTTATTGCTACGGCAAGTGAACCTAAACCTGCTGAGACTTCGCGCATGGCTGTTACATATAAACCTAAATAGAGCGAAACATTTAATCCACCATAAATTACGATTGGTAAAATATCTTTTTTGGTTGGTAGTTTTTCTTTTAAAATAAGATGTGCGTACACCAACATGATGACTCCTGCGATTAAAAACCGGACTTCAAAAAATAGGAAGGGCTGATCGTTTCTTAATCCAATTTTTGTTACCACCGATGCTGATGCCCAAAGCGCAGCGAATAAAAAACCGAGTAAAATATTTTTCATCAAAATTTATTAGAAACCTCGTAGGATTTTAAAATCTGCGAGGTTTATTTTTCACACATTTACAATTTTGAAAACCAATTCTATCAGCAAACTACTATCTTCCGCATTGCCGCTTTCAACACCTTTAGCTTTTAAATCGTAATCGCTCAAAATGTGAATCACTTCTTCAATTTGCTTGCGATTATAATTTGTGGCGAGTTTTTGAAATTCTTTTAAAAACCATTCGCTGCGCAAACCCATAATTTTTACTTTTTCCATCGGCGATTGCGTTTGCAAAAAAGAAAACTGATAACTTTTTGAAAACTGCGAAAAAATACTATTCACAATCACAACCAAAGGAGTGTTGCGCATATTGCTTTTAAAATAATCAACTATTTTGAAAGATTTATACACATCGCGTGCAGAAAGCGCCGCGTTTAATTCAAAAACGTTGTATTCTCTGCTTATGCCTACGTAATTTTCTACATCGGCAGCCGTAATTTTATTTCTTTGAGCAGAGCGCAGATTGATGATAACTTTTTCAAGTTCGTTGCACAGTGTTTGCAAATCATTTCCGAGTTGATCAATCAATAAAGTTTGCGCGTGGGGTTCGATGGTAAATTTTCTAACACTCAAGTAGTCAATGATGAAATCGGGTAATTGGTTTTCGTATAAACTTTTCGATTCGAACACGACAGCATTTTTTTCTAAAGCTTTTGAGAGCGCACTTCTCCCGTCGAGTTTTTTATTTTTGTAGGCAACACATAAGACAGTTGTCAGCGATGGTTTTTCGATATAATTTTGCAAACGCGTGCCGTCGCTTTTCTTTAAAAAGTCAAAATCTTGCGCTTCACGGATAATAACCAGTTGTTTTGGTGCCATCATCGGAAATCGCATCGCCGCTTCAACAATATTTTGCGCACTGTTTATATCTTTGCCGAATATGGTCGTCGCGTTAAACGATTTTTCTTCTGGTTTCAAAACAAGTTCCTCAATTTTATCAGCTATTAAGTCTATAAAATACGGTTCATCGCCTTGCAACCAATACACGGGTTTAAAATCGCCTTTTTCTAAATTCTTAACTAAAACTTTATAATCCATGATATTAGTTGACAGTTGATAGTTGTTAGTTGACAGTTGGTGACAAACATCTATCAACTGTCAACTAACAACTGTCAACTACTTCGCAAGGTATTTTGTAATTTACATTTACACAAATTTCTGTTAAAATATATTTATGTCTAAGCCGCTTATTCTTGTTGTTAACGATGATGGTATTTTTTCGGGTGGTATTGCTGCATTGGTGGAAGTTGCTTCTCTTATCGGTGAAGTAGTTGTAGTTGCACCCGACACGCCGCAATCCGCAAAAGGTCATTCCATTACGATTAATGGACCTATACGATTGAATCGGGATAAAAAAATTTTTAAGGGTATAGAATCTTATGAATGTTCAGGTACGCCAGTGGATTGTGTGAAGTTAGCCAAAAATGTAATCTTGAAAGATCGAAAAATAGATCTTTGCCTTTCGGGCGTTAATCACGGTTCAAATTCTTCTATTAATATTATTTATTCAGGCACAATGGGTGCAGCGATGGAAGCGAGTTTGGAAGGCATTCCATCAATTGGTTTTTCTTTGCTCGATTATTCGATGGAAGCTAATTTCGATTCCATTAAACAGCATATAAAAAAGATTGCGGAGTTTATTTTAGAGAACTACGCCGCGCAACCGATTTTACTGAATGTAAATTTCCCGAAAATAAATTTAGGTGAAAAATTTGCGGGTATTAAAGTTTGCCGACAAGGCGAAGCAAATTGGGTGGAAGAATTTATGGAAGCGACAGACCCACAAGGTAGAAAATATTATTGGTTAACAGGTAAATTTGAAAACCAAGAAATGGAAGCGAACGACACAGATGTTTGGGCACTCGAAAATAATTTTATTAGCATTGTGCCGAGCATTCACGATTTAACGGATTATAAAGCCATAAAAGGTTTGCAAGGATTAAATTTGTAAGGTTAAACCACTTTTGAGCGCAAACCTATTTTTCGCTCAAAAGTGCTGTAACATCTTTCATAAATCTATCCACATCTTTAGCGTCTGTTCCATCGCAAAAAGCGCGCACATGGCGTTTTTTATCCACTAAAACTATTCTACCAGAATGTGTAATACCGCCTGCTGCGTCTTTATCATCCGTAGCAATATTAAAATAATCGCGCGCTAAAGCGTATATTGTGTCTTTATTTCCAGTCATAAAATTCCATTTTGGTGCAGATACGCCCAATCCGTTGGCATATTCTTTTAATCTACCGACGGTATCGTGGCGCGGATCAATGCTGAACGAAATTAATTTTACGCTATTCGAATCTTTAAACGCGTTGTAAACGCGCAACATTTGCGCTGTTACTTTTGGGCAAATAGTTGGACAGTGCGTGAAAAAGAAATCGGAAACATACATTTTTCCTTCAAAATCTTTATCAGTTATTATTATGCTGTCTTGATTGATAAATTTAAATGCTCGAACAGTAGGATAAATCGTGTCGCCGTTGGTTTCAATCCCTAAGCGCTCACCGATAATCGGTAGTGCCGCTGGTTTTGTATCAACACATTTTACGAATGAAATAATAAAAACTAACCCGACTAAAATTTTTATGAGACGCATTTTTAATTCTTTTTTAGAAGTACTGAACTTACGTTTAAACCTTTTTTAACGTTATCGTTCAACTCCGCAATTATTTTTTTCTGATTGACTAAATACGTGTGCGATGAATCGGCATTATTTAAAACGTCCGATGTTTTAAAGTTCGACATCCAATCGCTCATGTCGTCTTCGAGTTTACTCAGAACTAAAATAGTATTCAAAACGGTGTCTTTAAGCGGAATGTTTTTCTCTGTTATTTTATCGTTTAAGTCGCGCAGTTTTTGTTTGTCTTCGTTTAAATCGCTCATTTTAGGCATCACTTCATCGTGCGTTGCCATAATGTAATCGTAAATTTTTTGATTCTCGACGTTCAGCTTTCCGTTCGTTGAGTTAATCTTGTCGCCATTGCAACTCGCTACTATAAAAACAATTCCTGAAAACAAGAAGAGAAATATTTTTTTCATGATATTTATTAATAAAAGCTAACACGTTTTTAAAACCTTTTAGTTTTGTTAAACTGATTTTATTTTGCTTCCCAAACATTATTTGTTCTATCCACATCCGCTAAAAAACCTGAAGGATCTATTTCAGCCTTTAAAACTTCTTTATCTGTTTTAAAAGTATAGCTGGGATACGTCCAAGTCCAATTTTTTAAAATTTTTCTATTAATGCTATTAGCATCAATAGGTTTTTCACCGCGCATTAAATCCAAAGGAATATAAAAATCTTGTTTCGATCCATCTTTATAAGTTACTCGGATGTCTGTTGGCATAATAAAAAGTCCAACGCGTTTTAAAAATATCTCCGAACTATTTTGTGATGTTTTGACGCTATCAATAGCATAATCAATAGAGCGCGTTGAGTTCATAAAATATTGTTTAAACCATTGCAAATTTAATCCCGATTGTTTTTCAAAAACGCGCACACAATCGTTTGCATTCGGATGTCTGAATTTCCATTCATCGAAATACGTTAGCAGACCTTTATTAAAATTTTCTTCTCCAATAATGTATTTTATTTCTTGCAAAAAAACGGAACCTTTACCATATGAACTTCTACCGTAGGCGGTATTAGTTTGATAATGATCGGCATGCGTAGAAAGTGCTTCTTCGTAACCCGATTTCGCATAATTGCAATACGCGTCAACGTCTTTTCGCATCGGATCGGTGCGCGGTTCGCCTTTTAAAAGTTTGAGACTACGTAAATTATCGGTGACGTAATTTGAGGCGTAACTCGTAAAGCCTTCATCCATCCATGGATATTCTGTTTCATTGGTTGCTAATACGCTCTGATACCAAGAGTGCATTAATTCATGTCCCGCCGTTCCAAAAAGCGATTCTAATTTGCGCCCACCTAAAATGAGCGTTGCCATTGGATATTCCATTCCACCATCGCCACCTTGGATAAAACTATAGTCTGTGAAAGGATATTTGCCGTAATGGGTATGCGCAAACTCAAAGGTTTTGCTCATTAGTTCAGGCAAATCTTTCCAAGCAGCAGTTTTTTCGGAAGGAATATAAAAAAAGTGCATTATCGTTCCATCGTCCGCTTTCTTCTTTTCGTGCACATAATCTGGATCAGCCGCCCAAACAAAATCGTGCACGTTTTGCGCTTTAAAATGCCAATTTAGCTTTGAGCTTTGAGCTTTGAGCTTTGAGCTTTCAAGTATGCTATCGTTTGCAGGCTCATGGCTCATAGCTAATGGCTCATTGCTATATCCTTTTCCAATTTTATCAGCATTTTGTAAAATACCCGTCGCTGCCACCATAAATTTCTGATCAATTAAAATAGAAACGTCATAATCGCCCCAAACGCCATAAAATTCGCGCGCAACGTATGGATCGGAATGCCAACCTTCTTCATCGAATTCACAAATTTTTGGATACCACTGCGCCATTGAGTAGTCAACGCCCTCATCATTATTTCTACCACTGCGCCGTATCTGAATCGGCACTTGACCTTCAAACGTAAATTCAAATTCTACTTTACTTTTTGGGGCAATAGCAGTTGGTAAAGTAACTTCTAAAATAGTACCTTCCGTTTTTACCACACATTTTTTTCCATTGAGTGTTAAACCATTGACGTTTAAATAGCCTATTTCATTCGGCTTAAGTTTTGAAATACGCTCGCCAACCCGTCCATCTGGATCAACGATGTTTAAACTACGCACATCCATAGCAGAACCTGGCTGAAAAGCATTAGGGTAGAGATGAAAAAACGCTTTCGTTAAAGTTTCGGAGGAATTATTGTGGTACACCAAATGTGTTTTGCCTGTATATTGGTGTTGAGTATAATCGAAAACAACGGTCATTCCATACTCAACGCGTTGCTGCGTTCGACTCGCGTATTTTTCTAAAGCTATTTTAGCAGAATTAGATTCGCTTGGAATGAGATTGCTTTGCGCAAAGAATAGGGTAGTGGAGCTTGTGAAAATTATTAAGGTTAAAGTCTGTCTGAAATTCAAATTGAGAGTCATAAATTCAAAAATTAAAATTTATAACCCCAGCATTTAGGCTGGGGTGAATTGCGATGTATTTGTAGGCTTTAGC
>JAYVVO010000497.1:0-8826 GCA_043786955.1 Saprospiraceae bacterium | reverse complement strand
CATTTGTTCGCACAGCAGTTGAGACATTACTCGTTGATGTTAAAACTTGTTGGCAACCTACAGATTTTTTGCCCGATATGAGCAAAGAAGATTGTCTCGATCAAATTCGCCAACTACGCGAACGCGCCGCAGGTATTCCAGATGAAGTAATTGTATCGCTTGTTGGAAACATGATTACAGAAGAAGCGCTGCCGAGTTATCAAACATATTTCAATCTGATAGACGGGATAAATACCGATAAGAGTTTGGTGAGTGATAATGCGTGGGTGGTTTGGTCGCGCCAATGGACAGCAGAAGAAAATAGACATGGCGACTTGCTCAATAAATATTTATATCTTTCTGGTCGTGCAGATATGCGTCAAGTTGAAATGACGATTCAAACGTTAATAAGTAATGGTTTCGACGCAAATACTGATCACGATCCGTACCAAGCTATGGTTTACACTTCGTTTCAAGAGCGCGCAACCAAAACTTCTCACCTTAACACCGCTAAATTAGCTGCCAAAGCAGGTGATACCGTACTTTCACGCATCTGTACAACAATTTCTGGCGATGAAGGCAGACATGAACGCGCATACAAAACTTTTATGCGGCAAATTTTCGAGATTGACCCGAACGGTGCGATGCTTGCTTTTGAAAAAATGATGCGCAAACAAATTGCGATGCCTGCTGTTTTGATTGATAAAGACAACGACGATAATATTTTTGCACGCTATGCTGCCATAACGCAGAAAATGGGAATTTATACCGCGTGGGATTACGCTAAAATTATCGAGCATCTGGTAGAGTTCTGGAAAATTGAAAGCATTACGGGTTTAAACGGTGCAGCCGCTAAAGCACAAGTATATCTTTCTGGTTTAGCTGGGCGTTACCTACGAATTGCTGAACGCGTTAAAGCTCCCGAAGATATTAATTTAGTTTGGTTGAGTTGTTAAGATTTTTTTCAATTCCTCTCGGACCTTTTCTCTTTGTGTAGTTAGTTTAATTCGTAAATTTTAGCCTAATGTGAAAATTAATAGTTTTGCTTGGGATGGTATTTTTTGCATCCTGCCAACCCTTGCAATCCTCAAAAAACTAACCGCAAAATAATGCTCCAAAAATTGAGAAGGCATCTTCTTCTTCTTCAATAACGACTATTAAAGAGTTGTTGACGAATGGAAAAAACCTTTATGTATCTGTCAAAAATTTTGATCCTAAAAATAAAGATTGTTGGAAGGAAGTTAAAAGTTTTGCGCACGAAAAAGATAATTCAGGTCTAACTTTAATTCATTTTCTGGACACCGAAACATTTACATTGCCAGCCGAAGGCGGATTTTATGGCAAACAATATTCCGACAAAGTTATTGCACAATACTTAATACCAATGCAAGGTTTTACTGCCGACCCCGCTGGAATGGGTAAATACGTTGAGCCAAAGTAATATAAAAAAAAATTTCGATTTTTTTAAACACAAAAACCTTGAAAATTTAAAAATGTAAAACCTATTTTTACTAAACCAAAATTCAAGAATGTATTAGACTTATTGTAATTATTTTCGGAGTAAATGTTTCACCACACTTTTTCAATCGGCGCATAAACCCATTTACTCCAACGATGATTATATGTGTGGATGCGATTTACATATTTGCTCGAGCCATCAACAACGGGATTACCTGCATTCACCCATTCGAAAATACTTCCAAATAAATTTTTTACATTGGTAAATCCCATTCGCTGAAGTTTTTTTGCCATTTTTTCGCTCCTATAACCAATACTACAATATACAACTATGGGTATATCTTTCGATAAAGCAGACAATGCTTGGAAATTAGGATTGGCATAATTTAAAAAATGTGCGCCATCTATATGACTTACCTCAAACTCCTTTTCACTTCGTGTATCAATTAAAAATACGTTTGGTGTGTTCTTTAATGCCGAAACGCTCACGGTGTTTACATTAAAACTTAGCATTGATGTTACTTTCGCATCAAATTCAGCATTTGCACAATGCGCTCTATCACTCGGTATTTGTGCGGAACAACTACTAAACACCAGAGATAAAATGGGAAATTTTAAAAATAATTTTATGAGCGACATGATGATTAGTTTATTATTATCTTAAGTTTTCGAATCACTAACTCTATAAAAACTTCGATTTTATATTTCCAAACTCTACTCCTCCCGTAGTTTCAAAAATAAATCTTAAGTTTATTCTAAAATATTTGGGATTTTAAATGAATGTAGTAATTTTATTCTTTCAAAGCGAAATTTGAACTGTCATTAATTTTGAATTTTCATTGCAGAACATAAAACTTAAATGAGTACACGCAAAACTAAGAAAAAAATATTAATCGTTGACGACGAATTGTATATTTTAATGGCTTTGGAATTTTTATTTGAGCAACAAGGGTACGAAGTTAAAAAAGCGATGAATGGTGCTGAAGCGATTGAAGTTTTAGAAAACTTCAAAGCTGATGTAATGATATTAGATGTAATGATGCCTGTAATGGATGGTTTTGAGTGTGCAATTAAAATTCGTTCGGACGAAAAATTTTATAAAATGCCTATTTTTTTCCTAACAGCTAAAGGTGAAAATCAAGACCGCGCAAAGGCGTACGCATCAGGGGCTGAATTTTTTATTACCAAACCTTTCGAAAACGAAGAATTGGTAAGAATGGTGAATGAAACCGTATTGGTTCAACACTTAAAATAGTTGTTTGTTGATAGTTGTTAGTTGTGCATCTAAGAGTATACTACAAGGAACAACTAACAACCCACCACGAACAACGAGACGTAGCTTTAACAAGCTATTTTTTTTGAAAAAACGAATTACATATAGATTATTAAATGTGTTTTAATTATGACGAAATTAATAAAATCCGTTGAGCAATATAAAAAAGAATACGCGCTCAGTGTGAAAAATCCTGAAAAATTCTGGTCTGATTATGCCAAAAAATTTGTCTGGAATAAACCTTGGGATAAAGTTTTAGAATGGGATTTCACCACAGGTATTACTAAGTGGTTTCTGAATGGACAGTGTAATATTACGGAAAATGCTTTAGATCGCCATTTAGCCTCTCACCCCAATAAACCTGCAATTATTTGGGAACCGAACGATCCGAACGATGAGGGCAAAACTTATACTTACAAAGAATTGCACACCGAAGTTTGCAAGTTCGCCAACGTTCTGAAAAAAAATGGCGTTGTTGCAGGAGATCGCGTATGTTTATATATGCCCATGGTGCCAGAATTAGCGATTGCGACTTTAGCGTGTGCGCGTCTTGGTGCTATTCACTCTATCGTTTTCGGCGGGTTTTCGGCTCAGGCATTGGCTGATAGAATTAATGACGCAAAAGCTAAAATTATAATCACTTCCGATGGTGGTTACAGAGGAAACAAAGAAATTAAATTAAAAGATATTGCAGACGAAGCGTTATCGCAATCGCCAACCGTGACAACGAGCATCGTTTTAAAACGCACTAACTGTTTTGTTCATTGGCATGCTGTTCGGGACAAATGGTGGCACAATGAAATAGAAAATGTTTCAGCAGAATGTGCACCCGTCGCAATGGATAGCGAGGCACCGCTTTTTATTCTTTACACTTCTGGTTCGACTGGAAAACCAAAAGGCGTTGTGCATTCAACGGGTGGCTATATGATTTACACGCAATACACGTTTGAACAAATTTTTCGCCCAGATAAAAATGATATTTATTGGTGCACTGCCGATATTGGTTGGATAACTGGACACTCGTACATCGTTTACGGTCCGTTACTCGCCGGAGCAACGACAGTTATGTTTGAGGGCGTACCGAATTGGCCAGATGCTGGACGTTTTTGGCAAGTGATTGATAAATTAAAAGTCAATCAATTTTACACCGCGCCCACTGCCATTCGCGCATTAATGGCGGCGGGTTTGCAATTTGTTGCGCCGTATTCACTTTCAAGTTTGAAAATTCTGGGATCCGTAGGCGAACCAATTAACGAAGAAGCATGGCAGTGGTATTATAAATACATCGGTAAATCGCGGTGCCCGATAGTTGATACTTGGTGGCAAACAGAAACAGGTGGCATTTTAATTTCCCCAATCCCGAACGTGACGAAATTAAAACCGACAATGGCAACATTGCCATTGCCAGGCATTCAACCTGTTTTACTTGATCCATCTGGAAAAGAAATTGAAGGCAACGATGCAGAAGGTTTGCTATGTATAAAATATCCTTGGCCCGGAATTATTCGCACAACTTATGGCGATCAAGAGCGTTGCCGTCAAGTTTATTTTGGTCCGTACGCAGGATATTATTTTACAGGCGACGGTGCGCGCCGCGATGAAGAAGGTTATTACAGAATTATCGGTCGAGTTGATGATGTGATAAATGTTTCTGGACATAGAATTGGAACTGCTGAAGTTGAAGACGCTATTAACAAACATCCGTTTGTTGTTGAGTCGGCAGTTGTGGGTTATCCGCACGAAATAAAAGGGCAAGGTATTTATGCTTTTGTTATTTGCGATAGGGATATTACTTCCGAAAAAGCGTTGAAGGATGAAATTTTGGTTGAGGTTGTTAAACAAATTGGAGCAATTGCGAAGCCAGATATTATTCAAGTCGTTTCAGGTTTACCAAAAACGCGTTCGGGAAAAATTATGCGCCGTATTCTTAGAAAAATTGCCGAAGGCGATGTATCTAATCTCGGCGACACTTCTACCCTACTCGATCCTTCTGTTGTGGAAGCGATAAAAGCGGGCGCACCTACATTAAAATAGTTGATAGTTGTTCGTTTACGAATGCTCAACAACGAACAACTATCAACGAACAACTATCAACTAATTATGAATGCACTTATTCTGCGCGAAAAAAATGCGCCATTAATGTTTGAGGAAATAGAAAATCCTATAGCTTCTTTGGGTGAAACAGTTGTACATTTAAAAGCGGCTGCGCTAAATCACCGCGATTTATGGATTACAAAAGGACAATACGGTGGAATCATTTATCCGATGATTCTTGGAAGCGATGGTGCTGGAATAACAGAATCGGGCGAAGAAATTATCATAAATCCTTCTTTATCTTGGGGGAAAAATGAAAAATTTCAATCTGCTGATTTTAAAATTTTAGGATTACCTATTTTCGGAACGTTTGCTGAACAAGTTAAAGTGCCGACCGAGAATATACACCGTAAACCAAAACATCTCAGTTTTGAACAAGCTGCGGCATTGCCTTTGGCAGGTTTAACAGCCTATCGAGCTTTAGTTTCGAGATGCAAAGTTCAGAAAAAAGATAAAGTTTTAATTTCTGGTATCGGTGGCGGCGTGGCGTTGTTTGCTTTGCAATTTGCTTTAGCAAAAGGGTGCGACGTTTGGGTGACTTCATCTTCTGAAGAAAAAATTCAGCGCGCTGTTTCAATGGGAGCGAAAGGTGGTTATAATTATTCCGTTGAAGCGTGGTCGAAACAAAGCACGAAAGATACTGGCGGATTTGATGTTGTCATTGATGGAGCAGTAGGAACAGGTTTTTCTGAATTAATAAAATCCTGTGCAGCTGGTGCACGCATTTGTTTTTACGGTGGTACAGCTGGCGCAATGCAAAACGTTTCACCACAACCCATTTTTTGGAAACAAATTTCTATTTTGGGATCAACGATGGGATCGCCTAAAGAGTTTGCCAGCATGATTGCTTTTGTGGACAAGCATAAAATTGTTCCAGTAGTGGATAAAGTTTTTGCACTCCAAGATGGCAACGCGGCTTTGCGAAAAATGGACACCGCAGCGCAATTTGGAAAGTTAGTTTTATCAATTTAGTTGAGGGCTAAGAGTTGATAGTTGAGAGTTTGCTACACATTCTACGACTACTAACTACTAACTGTCAACTGTCAACTGTCAACTATTTTAAATAATGAATTTAGAAATAATGCGGCATCGCGCCACATCTCCTAAAAGTTTTTGGCGCGCCCAAGCTGAGTTAGTGCATTGGTTTAAATTCCCTCAAAAAATTCAAACGACCGATAAACACGGTTTGAATCGCTGGTATAAAGGTGGTAAATTAAATACGTGCTATCTCGCGGTTGATAATAATATTGAAAATGGTTTGGGTGAGCAAGTCGCGCTATATTTCGATTCGCCAGTAACAAACACAAAATATGCCGTTACTTATAATCAATTGTATCGGCACGTCACAAAAACGGCGGGGATGCTATCGAAACTCGGTGTAAAAAAAGGTGACCGCGTAATTATTTACATGAGCATGGTGCCTGAATCACTTTACGCGATGTTAGCATGCGCTCGTTTGGGTGCAGTACACTGCGTTGTTTTTGGCGGATTTTCTGCACTTGAATTAGCTGTGCGTATTGATGATTGTACGCCTAAAGTCATTTTAATGACGAGCGGCGGCAAAGAGATTGATAAAATTATTCCATATAAACCCTTAGTTGATGAGGCGCTTAAATTAGCACTACATAAAATTGAGGCGCTTGTTTGTTTACAACGCGATTTTGTAAAAGCAACGCTCACTGATAATGAATTTGATTGGCAAAAAATAGTAAGCACTTCTACGCCGCACGAAAGCTATGCCATTTTAGACGCTACGGATCCGTTGTATATTCTATACACATCGGGGACAACGGGAAAACCTAAAGGTGTTGTGCGCGATAATGGCGGACACGCGGTTTCGCAAATGTTTTCTATGCGCTATGTTTATGGCGCGCACAGTGGCGATGTGTTTTGGGCAGCGAGCGATATTGGTTGGGCAGTAGGACATTCTTATACCGTTTACGCCCCACTACTCGCCGGTTGCACTACAGTAATTTTTGAAGGAAAACCCGTTAGAACACCAGATGCTGGTACTTTTTGGCGCATCATTTCAGAATATGGTGTGAAAATATTTTTTTGCGCACCGACGGCTATTCGCGCTATCAAAAAAGAAGATCCGAATGGCGAATTGATTAAAAATTACAATCTCGATAAGTTTAAATACATTTTAGTCGCGGGCGAACGCTGTGATGCGAACACTTTAGATTGGCTGATGACGCATTTGCAAAAACCTGCGATTGATAATTGGTGGCAATCAGAATCGGGTTATCCGATGATTTCTCAAATGATGGGTATTGAACAAAAAAATATCAAACCTGGTTCGGCAGGTTTTGCCGTCCCGAGTTTTGATATTTGCATTTTGGGTGAAGAAGGCGAAATTTTGCCCGCAAATTCTGAGGGGGCTGTGTGTATAAAATATCCGTTGCCTCCTGGTTGTTTACCGCATTTATGGAACGATGTACCCCGATTTAAAGAAGCGTATCTATCGCAATTTCTCGGTTATTATTTCACTGGCGACGGTGGCTATGTGGATGAAGATAATTATATTTTCATAACAGGTAGAATTGATGACGTAATTAATGTCGCTGGTCATCGGCTTTCAACGTCAACGATGGAAGAAGTTGTCGCTTCGCACGATGCCGTGGCAGAGTGTGCTGTTGTTGGTGTTCATGACGATATGAAAGGACAAATACCTGTCGCTTTTGTGGTTTTAAAAACAAATACCACTGCAACAGATGCTGAGATCGAAGCTGAATTGGTTAATGCTGTACGCGAACAAATTGGTGCTGTTGCTTCTTTCCGACGCGCAGTTGTAGTTAAGCGCTTACCTAAAACGCGCTCAGGTAAAATTTTGCGCAAAATTATGCGCCATATCGCCGACGCCAAATCTTTCGCAACGCCCTCCACCATTGAAGATATTACAGTTTTAGCTGAGTTAGAACAAATTATGCGGGAACAGAAAATTGGAGTGATGAAGTAAAATTAAAGCGCAATCATTTTTATCGTTTAAGACTTTTTCTAAATGTATCAAACTGGATAAGGTTTTTCTTATAAAAAAGTAAAAAGAAATTTTCTAAAATTATTAATGCTTTCGAGCTTTCTTCGATTTGTAAGTCTTTGTTCTTTTATGAACTTTATGCTGAAAAAATTCGCGGTTTATTTTAAGCACAAAGTTCATAAAGGAACAAAGTTTCACAAAGAATTAAACTTAATTTCGTTTTTATAAGAAAGCAATATAATTTTAAGATAGGTGGTTGGTTATTTTATAATAATCTTAATTCCTATAAATCTTGTTTTATCTTTAATTAAAGGTACAGGTTAACTAAATACTTTGCATTATTATTTGTTAAATTATAAATTTTAAACAAATTTGAACAATCAATTGTACTTCCACTTGAGTCATTAGTTCCTATAAAAAAATCAATAACTTTTCAATTAATTGGATTAAAAGTTATCAATAAAGTATTACCTGCTTTTTCAAAAGTATTATCCAAAAAATTCACTTTCATTTTCTTCTGAAGATTTGAAGGTTCAATTTCTTTATCAATTGGAGTTCCTAATTCTTTTCTAATTTCTTCTATATTTCTTCCAATTAAAGAAGGAACATCAAAAATTGCTTTCATTCCTGACTTTGAAATATTTTTAATAATTTTAGGCTCATTTGAATTTGAAGAATCACAAGAGAAAAAAGAGAATGATCAAAAAGTAAGCAAGCAACTTTTTAATAATGAGTTTTTCATAATCAGTTATTTATAAATTTTATTTGAAGTTGAGAATTAAAGCTATTGCTACTATATGAGCCCAATTTATTTCAATCAAATATTTCACGCCACAATACGATTTATTGATTTTACTTTAGACAATTGCGATGCAAATGAAAGACATGCTTTTATATCGCTCAATTCAAGCGCAGGATAGTCATCCAAAATTTCACTTTCGGACATTCCTGATGAAAGTAGATCCAAAATCAAATCAACAGTGTATCGCGTATTGCGAATCGTTGGTCGCCCATTACAAATTTCTGGATTAATTGTTATTCTATC
>JAYVVO010000496.1:0-3146 GCA_043786955.1 Saprospiraceae bacterium | reverse complement strand
CTGATTTACGCGCATTCGCAATCGAAAGCGGTGAACCCATTCAAAAATCGGGCAGACAAGAATGGCTGGAAAATATGATTAATGACTATATTTAGTTATGAGCTATTAGCTTTGAGATTTGAGCTGCCTCTTACTCACGGCAAAGGCAATTACCTTGAGTGAGGTTAATATCGAGCGGCTCACTCAAGGTTAAATCCGTTGCCTTGAGTGAGATTAACCTCACTTAAGGTAATTGCCTTTGCCTTGAGTGACATTAACCACTAATTCTTCACAAACTTAGCGGGCATACACCATTGATTATTCGCGTGTGTCCTGACGATAAACAATCCTTGTGGAAAATTAGAGACATCAAAATTAATTTTATTAATTCCTTTTTCGACAGCGCGCGTCTCGGTTAAAAGCATTTTACCATTTAAATCACTGAAATGAAATTCAACTTTACCATCCATTAAGCTATTGACTTGAATTGTTAAATCGCCTTCAAAATTAATTGGATTCGGTGACACGTTTGTAATAATAATCGGCACGAACTGTTTATCAATTTGCGCTTGTGTTGCAAGCGCTGTTGGCGCGGGTGCAGCAAAAGCAGCAGTGATAGTAATACCAGCTTCATCCTTTTCGACTGGAATACCAGTTGAATTATTATTTGGTGTTGAACCTATATCGGCTGGCGAAGAAGCAATGACTTGCGCAAATGCCGTTATTGGCGCTGAATTATTGACATTAAAAAGTGTCAAAGTCATAGTAACGGATTGTCCAGCTGCTAAACTTGGCACCGTCCAATTATGAAAATACGAATCATAAACTGTTCCTGTTGTACTCGTGACGTTTCCGCCAAAATTAAAATATTTTGGGAAAGGAAAATCTACTTTTATACCTGTCGCTGTCGCACCTTTTCGATTTGTGAGCGTTAAAGTAAAAGCGTGCGTTTGGTAAATGGCATACGTCGGCGCGCTCGTCATAGTCAGTAATAAATCAGTGAGATTCGATGTATTAGCCGAAGAAAGCACCGTTACTGCGGCTTCATCGTTTTCGACGGGTGTCGGTCCAGGATTATTATTTGCCACAGAATTTTTATCGGCTGGGCTCGAAGCTATTACTTGTGCATAGTTTGTAAGTGCGTTCGTAAAACTCGCAGCAACTGTTCCAGTAATAGTTAAAGTTGCCGTTGAACCTACCCCTAAACTACCAACTGACCAATTACTCGTAGCGTTTGAATAAGAACCTTGCGCAATTGAACTTGAAACATAAGTAAAACCAGTAGGTAAAATATCTTTTACAACCACACCCGTTGCTGTTGTATCGCCAGAATTTGTAAGTGATAAAGTAAAAGTGAGTGGATCTGCAACTTTTACTAATGATGCAGAGCTCGACATACTTAATTTCAATGCTGTTAATTTAATAAATATTCCAGATGGAATTTTGAGTGCCGCTTCATCTTTTTCGTGAACAATATTATCAGTGTTGTTACCTGGAGTGGAACCAACATCGGGTACAGAGTTCGCCAAAACTTGGGCAAACTGTGAAGTTGTTGCAGAAAGTGTGAACAACGTCAATTGTAGCGTTACTGTTTGATTGGCAGCAACTGTACCGATAGTCCAAATGCCAAGCCACGAATCGTATGTACCGACCGATGCGACAGCAGAATTAAATCCGACACCCGTTGGTACAACATATTTGACGGTTACATTTTGTGCTGCCGCTGGTCCACGATTAGTGAGCGTACAAGTAAACGTTACGTTTTGATAAACAGGAAGTGCAACGGAATATTGCGTAGGCGCAGAAAGCGATAAAATTACATCGCATTGCGTAGCGGATTGACTTGAGATAGTTACAGATGCTTCGTCGTTTTCGGAAGGAATATTTGTAGTATTATTACCTGGTGTAGAATTAGGATCGAATACAGATGATGTTTGAACTTGTGCAAAATTAACTAAAGTAGAAGTAATATTGGTTACAGAAGTATTGATAGTTAGAGTAACTACTTGTCCTGCTGCCAAAGTGCCAACTGTCCAAATTCCAGAAGTGTTTGAATACACGCCTAATGTTGATGAAAACGAAGAATAACTTAGCCCAACGGGTATAATATCTTTTACAGTAACTGAGGACGTACTTGAAGGTCCGACATTCGTCAAAGTGAGTGTGTATGCAACAGTTGCACCATTCGAAACAGTTGATTTATCTGAAACCATTGTGAGTTTTAGATCAGCACTCGCTGCACTTGTTGCGCCAAATGAAACAATTGTTTCGTCGTTTTCTGTCGGTATGCCTGTTGTGTTATTGCCAGGTGTAGAATTGGGATCGGGTAGAGAAGAAGTCCAAACTTGCGCAAAATCGCTTATGATTTTTGCAATCGTCGCTCTGCCGCCATGAAAAAGTGTTGCACTCGCACCCGAAGCTAAATTATTTATCGTCCAAAAATTATTCGAGTAGGTTGTTCCTGCCGAAGGCGTAAAATTTGTAATACCCAAACCAGCGGGAGTCGAATCTTTTACGACCACGTTTGTTGTATTAGGACCATTATTTTTGACAGTTATTTGAAATGCAATTGAATCATTGTTCACTAAAGGAATAATTAATACTGAACTCGTTAGTGCAATATCTGCTGAAGGAACAGCACAACTTACGGCATTAATTGTAACCGCGGCTTCGTCCGCTTCGTGCGGAATACCGTCGGTATTATTCCCGTGTGTCGAAGCGTAATCTGTTTGAGTAGCCGATTGTACTTGTCCGAAAATACTCGATGCTCCGATACAACCTACAGAACCAGATAAAGTTAAAAAAGTAGTCGAGTTAGCTGGAAGAGAAGGAATCATCCAATTGTTGGAAGCGTAACTACCAAGACTCGGTATAATAGAATTTATATTTACGCCCGCCGGAAATCCATTTAGTTTAACAACTACATTCGTTGCGGTAGCAGGACCAGAATTAAAAATACCGAATTTCACCGAAATCGGATCATTTGCATTAACGGGTACTGTTGTAGTGTTTGCGCTTAAACTCAAATTAGCACCATTCGGATCTGTTGCGTTTACCACCGTAAAAATTACTTGAGATTCATCGTTTTCCGTCAAAACATTATTGGATGGCGTAGAATTTGGATCGGGTACGTTGTCGGAACGCACTTCAGTATCGTAAGTAATAGA
>JAYVVO010000495.1:0-3149 GCA_043786955.1 Saprospiraceae bacterium | reverse complement strand
AAGCTGTTATCAATTCAAATGTTGACCCAATTGCGCAAGCATTCGACATCAAAACTTTTATAAAAGATTCTTCCACAGTGATTGATGTGACCGAATTTTTTTCTAGCGATAGCCCTGTGCTTTCAATGAGTGCTACGGAAAAAGCGATTTATAAACTCAACGCCATTCAATCAGATAGATCTTATGTACAAAGCATTAAAACTTTTCCCATCAATACGGAAATTAAAGCCGCAAAAACGTACAGCGTTTTGCCACCGAGCTTAATTCCATCGCCAACACCGAGTCCCATTCCGACTGTGACGTTACCTGGTGGTGTTGCAACTGGTTTTGTAACGATGGAAGTCAATACGTCAATGGTTTTATTGCCAAAAGAACCCATGAAAAAAAGATTTTTTGATCCACGCGTAGGCTATTTTGCTGCGGGTTATACCGTTTATGATGAACAATCGCAACGGACGGATGAACAAACTTATGCCGTGCATTGGCGTTTGGAAGCTAAAAATCCAGAAGACGCCGCCAAGCAACAACGCGGTGAGTTAATTGAACCCGCTAAACCGATTATTTATTATATTGATCCTGCAACACCAATAATTTGGCGCACATCATTAATTCAAGGTGTGAACGATTGGCAAGCAGCGTTTGAACAAGCAGGTTGGAAAAATGCAATTCGCGGTGAATTGTTTCCCGAAAACGACTCCATGAGTTTGGAAGATGCACGTTTTTCTGCAATTCGTTATTTCGCATCTGATATAGAAAATGCTTACGGACCGAATGTGAGTGATCCACGTTCAGGTGAAATTCTTGAAAGCCATATTGGTTGGTATCACAACGTAATGAAGCTTTTGCAAAAATGGTATAGAACACAAACCGCTGCGGTAGACCCACGTGCGCGCAAAAATAAATTTGACAACGAACTGATGCAGCAACTCGTTCGGTTTGTGTCGTCGCATGAAGTAGGACACACTATTGGGTTGCGCCATAATCACGGCGCATCGCACGCAACACCCGTAGAAAAATTGCGCGACGCGAAGTTCATGGCACAAAATGGGCATACTTCATCCATCATGGATTATGCACGTTTCAATTACGTGGCGCAACCAGAAGATAAAGTAACAGATCTCTATCCACGTATTGGCGATTACGATAAATGGGCAGTCGAATGGGCATATAAACCGATTTATAATACCAAAAGTATTGATGAGGATAAAAAAATTCTGAATAAATGGTATTTGGATAAAGCAGCAACTAATGAACGCTTGTGGTTTTTAACCGAAGCGCATCCATACGATCCGCGCGCACAATCGGAAGATTTAGGCGATAACGCCATGAATGCCTCCGATTATGGCATTAAAAATTTGCAGCGCATTGTACCGAATTTACCAGAGTGGACAAAAGAGGAAGCGGAAGATTTGGATCAGTTGAAAGAATCTTACGATGAAGTCGTCAGTCAGTTTCGCAGATATTTAGGTCATGTGACGAAATATATTGGTGGCATTGAAGAAACGCCAAAAACATATGATCAACCCGGCTCGGTTTTTAAAGCGACAGCACCCAATTTGCAACGCGATGCAGTTTCGTTCTTGAATCGGCAGTTGTTTACAACACCGACGTGGTTACTCGATCAAAAAATCATTTCGCGTATTCGCCCTGGTGAAGGCGTTGATTTTATTCGCAATTTGCAGGAAAGTACCATCAACAGCGTTTTCAGTGAAGATAGAATGCAGCGTTTGATTGAAAGCGCATCGAACAATTCGAGCGCGTACAGTATTGAAAATTTATTCGCCGATATGAAATCGGGAATTTGGTCGGAGCTCTCTTCACGTTCGCGCATAGATAATTACCGCCGCAATTTACAAAAAATGTACGTCGAACGGTTAATTGGTATTATTAATCCACCACCGCCTTCGCGCGATGCTGCACCAACTGGTGGGCGGTATTTACCATCGGGTATTACACTCATGCCCGCAGTGAACGCAAAAAATTCAGACATTTACTCCATGGTTCGTGGACATTTAACCGAACTTAAAAGCGATATTTCCGCTGCCGCCAATAGTTCGAGCGATAAGATGACGCGCTATCATTTGCAAGATGTGCTATTTAGAATTACCAAAGCGCTGGATCCGAAATAGTGCGTTGAGCATAATTTATGGTGCAAAACCGCAAAGATTTAGCTAAGCCGCATATTATTTGAGTAAGCATCAAAATAGTATGCGGCTAAAAATTCAAAAAATTATTCCTTGTGATTTAATTTTATCCTTGATTCTTTCTGAAATTTCAACAATGTTTATTCTTGCTACTCAGCGAGTTGGGTGACGTTGACACAATGGAAATTAAATTGAGTAACTAAAACTGAGTTGGAAAAATTTCTCGAAACCTTAACGGAACAATTTAACGTAATCTTCGAAAATAAAAATGCGATTGCGTCTAAATCCTGTTTGCTCTATCAAAATGTTAAGTTTGACAAAACTTTCAATCAGTCGGTTAGCTGTTGAAATATTTACACGCAGTTCTTTAGCAACTTGACTCGCTTCTACAATGGGTTGTAAGAAAAGAAATTCTAAAAATTTTTTTGCTAAATCGGTTCGTTTACCAAGTGACAGTATTTTATTATTTACAATTGTGCGTAAATCTATTATTTTTTTGAAAGTGTCAATAGCATTTTGAGCCGTTTCGTTCACACCTACTAAAAAAAAAGTAAGCCACTGTTTCAAATTACTTTGTTCGCGCACTAACGTTAAATTGGTGTAATAATGGTTTCTGTTTCTCTCGAAAAAATCAGAGAGATATAAAGCGGGCTTCGATAAAATTTTATTACTCACCAAATATAAAGTAATAAGCAACCGACCTAAGCGACCATTGCCATCTAAAAATGGGTGAATAGTTTCAAATTGATAATGCGCAATTCCGATGCGTATCAAATGCGGAACATGTATATCCTCATTGTTTAAAAATAATTCTAAATCGGACATTAATTCAGATAATTCGGAAGGGTGTGGTGAAATAAAAGTAGCATCCGATAAAGTTGCGCCGCCGATCCAATTTTGGCTGCTGCGAAATTCGCCCGGTAATTTATGTTTACCGCGAACTCCCCGCAAAAGAATCTTGTGGGTTTCTCGCAACAATCGCGTACTCAAAGGCAAAGTATCTAA
>JAYVVO010000494.1:0-3153 GCA_043786955.1 Saprospiraceae bacterium | reverse complement strand
CTTCGTTTATGTGTAAAATTATCTGATGGTTGTGTTTGGAATGTGTTCGTAAGGCGCGCACACATAATTTGAGCATCGCGAGATTGTTCCAAGTCGGTATAATAATAGAAAATTCCATACACCTCAACAATTAAAAACGAAAGAATCAAAAGTTTGTTTAAAATAATATTCCTAAAAATACAAAAGCGTTTAACGAACATTCGTTAAATTTTCCTTAATTATTTGTTTTGGAAAACTCAATTAACAATTGGTCAAAGTTTATAGGCACAACGCCTGCGTACTCGCAAACTATCCCACCCGATAAATTAGCCAACTGCGCTAAAGCTTTACTATCAACTTTTGTAGCTAAACACAATGCCACAACACTAATCACTGTATCGCCAGCACCACTCACATCGCTGATATGGCGCGGTGTAATAGGGTAAATTTTACCGAGAGAATCGCTGTTATAATACAAACCCTTTTCAGAAAGTGTGATCAGTATTTGTTCGGCTTGTAATTTTTGTTTTAAAATTAAAGTCGCTGCGTCGAGTTCCGCTATTATAGGATTTACTTTGTGTTGCAGCGCATCGCTAATTTCTTTTAAGTTTGGTTTGAAGAGCGTTACATTTTTATAATTCCAGAAATTTTTATTTTTCGGATCAACAGCAATAGGAATATTTTTTGCTTGCGCCGAAGAAATTATTTTTTTTATGACGCTTTGTGTTAAAACGCCTTTGTTATAATCTTGAATAATCACGACATCAATTTTATTTTCCATTAGCACAGTTTTAATTGCTTCAATGAGTCGTGCTTCCATTTTTGTTTCTATATCGGCTGTCACTTCAGCATCAATGCGCAACATTTGTTGCGAACCCGCGACCACGCGCGTTTTCACGGTTGTCGGGCGTTTGCTATCGCGAAGAATAAATTTTTCATCAATTTTGGCGAAACGTAATAAGTTTTCAAAAGTCTCTGCATTCGCATCATTACCAATTACACTCACTAAAACTGGATTTGCTCCGAGCGATTTTATATTTAAAGCTACATTGGCTGCACCTCCTAATCGGTTTTCTGCACTTACTAAATCGAAAATTGGCACAGGTGCTTCGGGCGAAATACGTTTTACGTTTCCACGCCAATAGCAATCAATCATTACATCGCCGATGATGAGTACGTTTTTATTTTTAAAATTACTGAGTATTTCTTGAGCGCGCGCAGCATTATTTTCTTTCACAAAAAAATTTGAAACATGAAATGCAAAACTACACACCATAAATAAAATAAATCATTTTCTTTTTCGCAAAAACTCGAAAACAATTATCACCGAGAGTTGCAAAGCAAAATTATACGAAAAATCATCAAGCGGAATCGTGCCAAATCGAAGACCAATATATTCATCAGGATTATAAACCACAATTGGTTGCGCCGTGAACGCACCCGTAAATACAGAATTTATAATCACAAAAGGAATTGTAGCTACCAAAAATACGCGGTAAAACTTTGGACGCAAACTTTTTTCGCCGAGTAAATATTGCGCCAATAAAACTGTTCCAGCAATTCCAAAAGTAGTGACGGTGTATAAATGCCCCATAAAAATAAATGCGACGGCGTAAAAAAATAGGATGAGTGCGCGCGTTATTAATGTATCTTTTTTTTGGAAGAAGTCGAGCGATTTAGATTTTGGAATCCAAGCATTGAGGCATAAATAAATAAAAGCACTCGCCCACGGAAAAGTTATAAAAAAAAGCCACTCTTCAATCGGTAAATTTATAAATAGTTGTGTGTAATATTTTGGATTAAATCCCCAGACTTCGCGCGCCGTTTTAAAAACATCCCAAATCCAAAAGGGAACGGCAACAATTAATAAAGCGGGAAATAAATAACGCCACGTTTTGTAGAACGCTACTTTTCTATCGAAACTTAAAAATAAAATCGGAATAATCGGTACTGCGTGCATGAGCGCATATAAATACTGCGTTTCAAAAAAAGGAATTGGATAAATTGGTTTTATATCAAAAAGAAGATTGTTGGTTTTCACAGAATCGAAAAACCAATGCAGTGCGATAAGCAAAAAGCTCAGAGCGATAACTGCGTAATAAATTTTATTTTTGGGGAAGGGAGCCATTTTCAGTTAGCCTTAATTGATTTTAATACAGTGCGCAAAATAATAACTCCATGATTAAAAATATTCGAGATGAATCCGTAATGCTTTTTTAAAACGTGATAACGATCAATGAGAGATTGTTTGTGTTTTTGTTTTGAAATGCCGCCGACCAAAAATTCCGAAACGATAATATTCGCATTTACATTTTTGCGCGATTTTTCCAACGCGCTAATCACCCAATCAATATCGGAAGCTAAATTATTTTCTATGAAAGACGATGCTATACTCTGTCGCACAAAAATGGCTTGATGACTGACTGACATACCGAATTTAAAACTATTTGCGTTCAAGTTTTTCGGTAATTTATGATTCGTGTTTTGACTGCGTATACCGAGTTGTTCGCGAGTGTCGTTCACGTACATTGTGTCGCCGTAAACAATATCCGTTTCAACATCAATGCAACGTGAAATATTTGAAAGCGTATCTTTATCAAACAAATGATCGCCACAATTTAAAAAGAAAACAAAATCGCTTTTGGAGTGTGCTAAACCTTTATTCATTGCGTCATACAAACCTTTATCAGGTTCACTCATCCAAAAACTTACAACATCTGTATTCGCTTTTATAATCTCGCATGTCGCATCTTTCGATTCACCATCAATAATTAAATATTCAAAATCTGAAAACGATTGCGCGCGCACGCTATCAATCGTGCCTTGCAAATATTTTTCGCCGTTGTACACCACCGTTATTATACTAAACTTGGAATTTTCAATGTGCGTCATTCAAGAATTATAATTTAGAAAATAACGTTGCGCTTTTAATTTTTAAGTATCAAGAAATAATTAATTAAAAATTAAGTTGCCGTCAGCTTTAGCTGACAGTAACTCATTTACTTTCAATTATTTTAATTCCCTTACTTATTAAAACAAAAGTATAACAATTTTCCCAGTTTTGGGCATCGCTTTTTACGCGCATAAAAAAAGCCGTTAACGATTTCTCGGTAACGGCTTAGTATATTTAGTTGGCAGCGACCTACTCTCCCACCTGTGAAAGGGCAGTACCAT
>JAYVVO010000493.1:0-8871 GCA_043786955.1 Saprospiraceae bacterium | reverse complement strand
TGCCATTTTCAAAAATGGTGAGGGTTCTACCATTCAGTTTAAATTTTACCTATGTTTTGAAATAAGTTTTACTTAATTGCCTAAAAATAAATCCGCCTTAACGCATTTTCAGAATGTATTTAAGCGGATTTTTTTTTATGTAAAATAATTTTTTTTAAAACAAACTTAAAACAAAAAAATTGTTTTAAGTTTGTACTCTAAAAACAAACAAATAGTTTATTTATCCGTTTATATCATTAACACACACTTTAATACTGAATCAAGTTTTTCGAGTTTATTTTTTACAGCATCACGTTTGTTCAAATTTACTTTTTTTAAAACACACTATCATGGAAAAAAAGAAGTCGTCTAAAACTAACACTTTTTCTTCAACATCTATCAATGCGCGCATTGTGTATGATAAGAATGGGCATCTCTCAAAAAATTTTACGGAAAGTAAATCTTCGCAATTGCATGAAACCATTGAAGCCATTATCAGTGGCATTCGCCGCAAGTTTACGGCGTTCGAGTATTTGTTGCATCAAACCCCTTTTGCTTTTTTGAAAGATTTTAAATACATAAACATTTTAAAATTAAGTATCTTGGCAATAATTATGTTTGTAATTTGGCGCGGAACACTTGCAATTGATGTAAAACCAACTAATTTTGCATCTAATAACACTACTGAGAGAACACCGAACAAACGCGTAACAAAAAAAGTGGTAAATACTACCACAAATGTTCAACCATCGAATATTTCATTCGATTTGTCGCCAGCATCATCGCACGAATTAAGTTCAAACGATGTATCAGCTTATGTGAAGCGATTTTCTCAAATAGCAGTTAACGAAATGGATCGAGTGCATATTCCTGCCAGCATTTCTATGGCTCAAGCCATTATTGAAAGTCGCGCAGGAACAAGTGTACTTTCGGTTAGAAATAATAACCATTTCGGCATAAAATGTTTTTCAAGAACTTGTCCGAAAGGTCATTGCTCGAATTATACCGACGATCACCACAAAGACTTTTTCAAAATTTACAAATCTGCGAACGATTCTTGGGACGATCATAGCCGATACATTACGCAACACCAATACAAGAGCTTGCTCAAGTATGGAAAAAATTATAAAGGGTGGGCGCGTGGTTTACGCGATATCGGTTATGCAACCGACCCAACGTATGATGCTAAATTGATTTCAATAATTGAAAGATATAAACTTTACACGCTCGACGATTTGTAATTGAGTATTTTAAAGTTAAAAACGAATTTTTTTTGAACAAACATATTGTGATTTAACTTTTAAATTTTTTAACAGCAATGACTAAGTTTATACTCCCTGGATTTTTATTAATCCTCTTAGCGTCATTAATGAAGCCTACGCTTTCTTCGCCGGAAAATTTTTCGCTGAAAAAGGTTAATAAAACAGTTTCTTATGTCGACATTGGTAACACTGTTCACAATGCGCGTGTATCGCGTGGTTTAAGCAGCAACGATTTGGCGTATATGCTCAATTTATCAAATTTAGAAATCGAAAAAATTGAGGCAAATGAAGTTGTACCATCTAAAGAACTCGTTGACAAAATCAGTGTGGCTCTGAAGATAAACATTAATGCAGAAAAATAATTGGTTCTAATAATTAGCGTCATTGAAAGCTGCTCGGTCGAGCAGCTTTTTTTATTTTTTTTTCGATAGGTTTGACTCCATAGCTATAATATGCCGCGCTGTCAGCGCTTTGCCGTTTACAATTTGCTTTTTTGAAATTATTCGCTCAAAGTATTAACTTCAAAACCAGGAAAAATAACTACCGATTGGGCATTTTTTAAACGCTTGTGAATAACTAAACGTTCTTGGGGTGAAAATAAAAAAACTGCGGGTGCTTCTTTATTGATAAGTTCTTGAAATTTTTTGTATAGAACGTCGCGTTTTTCAGCGTTTAATTCACTTCTTATAGAGTCAATGAGTGCGTCGGCAGTTTTGTTTTCAAATTGATAGCGATTTCCACCGCTCGGCGTATTACTACTCGATGCCCAAAGTTCTTTCGGATCGTCGGACGAAGGTTCAAAAGTAGTATTGCTCACAAAAATATCGTAATCGCGTTTTGCAAATCTTTCCAGCAGCACTTTCGATTCAACGGCAAACAATTCGACATCTATACCGGCTTGTTTAGCACTTTCTTTTAACATTAAACCTATATTTTTCGCCACAGCATTTTGCGCCGCAAACGTAAAACGCAAAACCAATTCGGTGGATTTGCCATTTATTTTTTTGTCAACGGTACTGTCGCCATTAGTATCGCGCCAACCTGCATCCGCTAAAAGTTTTTTTGCCTCTAAAATATTATTTGTAAAGGGCGTAATATTAACGTCGTAATATTTACGCTGCGCTACAAATGGATTGGGTGAAAGTGTAGCATACCCGTTCATCAATGCTTTTATATAAGTCGTCGGGTTTGTGCAATACGCTAAGGCGCGTCGAACGCGTGAATCACTTAATTTTTCCGATTTGCAATTCATGCCTAATTGTACTAAACCCAATGTTGGAGCAGTGAAAAAATTATAATTCTTCGTCAGCGTGTCGTTCGTTTTTAAAGTGCTGAACGTGCGTGGATTTATTTTTGCCGCTATATCAATTTCATCATTTTTTAAAAGAGCTAAAGTGGCTGCTTCATCTTTGACTATTTTAAAAAGTATGCGCACAGGTTTTGCTTGAAATCGCGGATTGACTGTCGTTAATTTTTCTCCCCACCAATTTTTTTTACGCGTTAAAACCACGCGTTGCCCAGTTTCTTTTTCTTCTAATGCGTACGCGCCACAACCACTAATTGCAGATTTATCGTTTGAAAATTTAGGGTTTTGAAAATTTTGAGCAAATAAAGTGAGCGGGGAAGGTAATATTTTACTCGTATCAGTTGAAAGTTTAACCAATTCAGGAATACTAAAGCCTCCCATCAAATGTGTTTCATCGTAAGCATACGCCGGAATAATCGGCAGCGTACCAATTTTCGATTCGGCTAAAATATATTTTTTGCCGGAAATGACAGTAAATTTTTTCAAATTAGCTGCATCCACTTGAATATCGCGTATAAAATCTATACCCGACAATAAATTATTAGCTCCCGAAAGTTTGTTTAAAATCGCTTTGACTGTAAAAACTACGTCATTACCTGTTACTGGCGATCCGTTATCCCACACTGCTTCGGGTCGAATTATAAACGAATAAGCAACGCCACCTTTATATTTGCCCGTATCAATGTTTGAAATTGTTGGCAATGACTCGGCTAAAAATGGATTTAGTTCTAAAGTTTTTGCATCATAATTTAATAACGTGCAAAACATTTGATTTAAAATGATAGTAGATTGCGCGTTTTCGGTGGTTAAAGGATTTAATTTTTCTGGATCATCGTTTATGCGCACGACAACCGTGTCGCCACGATCATTTTTTTTTCCACCGCAAGCACTCAGAAATAATAAACTAAAGGAAAAACCAAAAAGAAATAAAAATGAAAAAAATCCTTCAGTGAATAATCGGTTTTTTGTAAAATAAGCCATAGGTGTGTATTCCGTTTTACTTGCAGGGATAATAGTTTTTAACGCTCCAACAAATTTAAAAAAATAAACTTAATTGAGAAACTTTAACGTCAAATTTCTCCTTAAAATTTTATGGAGCTTATTCTTTTAATTAAAAGATAAAAAATTTGACCCCATTATTCTTCATTATAGATTGCCTACTCTTTCAGATTCAGACACCGTAAAATGTGTTCTCAAAAAAATTCTATACTTAAAAACCTGCACTAATAATTCGCTTGATCTAATGCGCGTTGTTTAGCTACACGCGCCGAAACAACGATACCGATTTCATACAATGAATAGAGCGGAATGAAAACTAAAATTTGAGAAATCATATCGGGTGAAGGCGTGATGACACCTGCCACGATAAGTAAAATAACGATGGTATAACGGCGATAATCGCGCAAAAACTTAGGCGTAATTAAACCGAGTTTGGAAAGAAAATAAATCAGAATTGGCAACTCGAACACCAAACCGATTGGCAACGTGAACATAGTCATAAAACCGATGTAAGAATCGAGCGTAACTTTTCCGCCCACACCACCGATGGTGTAACTCGCTAAAAAAGAAATAGCAAAAGGTGCAATCACAAAATAGCCGAATAAAACTCCCGTGATAAACAAACTGGTGCAAATAGAAACGAATCCGCCAGCAGCTTTTACTTCGCGCTGCGTTAAACCTGGTTTAATAAATAACCACAATTGATAAAAAATATATGGGCTTGCAACCACTACGCCTAAAACTATGGCGACTTGCGTTTGCTTAAAAAATGGCTCACCCATTTCAGTTGTGAAAATTTCGAATGCAATCGGATGAATACAGAGGCTCGACATGTTTAATAGCGCGCCGAGTTTGCACATAAAATTATACGTTACAAAATCTGGATTGCGCGGAGCATAAATAATAGTAGTGAAAACCCAATCGCCGAGCGAAAAAATACCAATCGTTGTTATTGCCAAAGCAATGAACGATCGAATCAATCGTTTGCGCAATTCTTCCAAGTGTTCCCAAAAAGACATTTCGTCGGTGCGTTTAACCTCGTATGTTTCTCTTTGCGTTTCTTTATCTACGTCGTATTGATCGAGTGCCATGTCAATTTTATTTTTTAAGTCCAGCGTTTGACTCTAATTTGCAACAAAGGTAAAACAGAAATGTTAGAGCCGCAGAAGAATTTTAATTTAAGTTTGTAAGCTTTAAATCGTTTTGTGGATTAATTCTTACTGTTTGTCGAAAAACTTAGCTTTACATAAATTAGCAGATTAATATTGTATTGTTATTTAAAATCAATTAAGCAATACACATTTCATCAATAATAAAACGTACCATCATGCTCAGTAAAATTTTTAAAGTTCTTATCGTTTTTGGCGCATTTTTATTTATTTTTAGACATTGCGGATATAATCGCGGTTGCCATCGCAATTCAATTTTTAATGTTTCTTCCGTTCGCGGTGAAGGAACAATTACAAAACAAACGCGCGATGTCGTTGCATTTACAAAATTGAATTTACAAAGTTCCATGGATGTCGAAATCACGCAAGGCGCAACGTCATCTTTAATCATTGAAACTTATCCAAACATTGCAGAGCTGATTGAAACGGTTGTGGAAGACGGTACGTTAAAAATTCGCGAGAAAAAAAATTCTGGTATTTTTTCTGATTTTAACTCCAATGCGCGTATAAAAATTTATATCGTCAATCCAAGTTTTAATGAAATTAACGTGAGTGGTAGTGGAAACCTTGAAGCGAAAAATAAACTCACTGCGACTGATTTAAAAATTTCGGTGACAGGCAGTGGCGATGCAAAATTTGAAGATTTATCAGCTACAAAAGTGAATGTGAACGTTACAGGTTCTGGAAATGTTGAAATGGAAGGAGGCACAACGGATGAGTTGAATATTGATGTGCTCGGTAGTGGTGATGCAGATTTAATTAAATGCGTTTCAAAATCAGTGACCGCGCAAGTTTCTGGTTCGGGTAATTTAAAATGTAATGCTACCGAAAAATATGATTTAAACGTGCGCGGTAGTGGAGATATTCGGTATAAAAAATCGAATGCGACGGTGAATAGCAAAACATCGGGTAGTGGTTCGATTGAGGTGGAGTAATCTCGGAATCCTATTTCGATAGCTCCAAATTTGAGAAACATTTTGGTTATGGTGCAACGAATTATGAAGAAGGATTGCGACAAACGGCAGCCTATTATAAAGCTAAAGAAGAGTAAATTTTATTGCACAAGTTTTATTTGATCAATTATAAATTGTAGAATACCCAGAAGTTTTGGCAGTTCATTCAGATAATAGCGTTGCGTATCAATGTAAACGGATCACCTTCTAATTTCAAAAAAAACCAATCATACGTATTTATAACGGCACCATAAATTATTTCGTAAGGTTCATTAGTTTGGCGATTAAATAAACGGGAAGCGTACATCTCTGCTGCACACTGCGCTAATCCATCATCAACCGCTTTATTTTTTGATTAAACCAAACAAAATATAGGACTGTTTAGCTCAACAGTTTGAGCCTTTGCAGAAATTAAAAAATCAAGTACTCCATTTAAATCTTTCTGCCCTTTAATATTAAAAGCATATCCAGAAAAAATGCTGATACTACTATTATTTCTTTTCAGTTCGCGAATTATGGGATAAATTAAAATTTCCGATTTAGCTTTCTCTGAATTTAACGGCATTATAGTAATGTCACCAAGTGCTTCTGATAAAAAAGCAGAGGGTTGTAAGTTTTCAATTTTTTGACTCTTAAATAAATTTTTATTACCTACATCAATCCCATATTTTTCTTTAAGTTTGTTGAAAGTAAAATTTGAATAAGACATACTTTGAAAATTTAATCTGCAAATTTAAACATTAAATGAATTTAAAACAAAAAACGAATTACAAATCGAAGATTCTTTAAAACCTCACACGATTCGTAATTCGTTTAATTCCTTCACTCTTTAATTCCTCCATTTAAATTTTGGAAAGCAAAATTTATCTTGCAAACGATACCGCGCGTTTTTCACGAATGACCGTTACTTTTATTTGACCCGGATATTGCATGGTTTCTTGAATTTTTTGCGAAATTTTAAATGAAATATCGTCTGCGCTTTCGTCGCTAACTTTATCGGATTCTACCATGACGCGCAATTCTCTACCAGCTTGCATGGCGTATGCTTTTTGTACACCGTCGTGTGAGAGTGCTAATTCTTCAAGTTCTTTCAAACGTTTAATATAGCTTTCTAAAATTTCGCGACGTGCACCTGGTCTTGCGCCTGAAATAGCATCGCACGCTTGCACAATCGGCGAAATAATATTATTCATTTCAACTTCATCGTGGTGCGCGCCAACAGCATTTATAATTGCGGCGTGTTCGTTATGCTTTTCGCAGAGTTTCATACCGAGCAACGCGTGAGAAAGTTCTGTTTCCTCTTCAGCTACTTTACCAATATCGTGCAGTAAACCAGCGCGTTTGGCAAGTTTAATTTGCTTAGCATTCAATCCTAATTCTGCCGACATCAAAGCGCATAAATCTGCGGTTTCGATGGAGTGTTTCAATAAATTCTGACCATACGAAGAGCGATAACGCATTCTACCAACCATGCGCACTAATTCGGCAGGTAAACCATGAATGTCTAAATCAATCACGGTGCGCTCGCCAATTTCTATAATTTGCTCTTCGAGTTGTTTTTTTGTTTTCGCAACCACTTCTTCAATACGCGCAGGGTGAATACGTCCGTCCGTCACTAATTTTTTAAGTGCAAGACGCGCAATCTCGCGACGAATCGGATCGAAAGAAGAAATGACAATTGCTTCTGGTGTGTCGTCAACAATAATTTCTACGCCTGTCGCTGCTTCGAGTGAACGTATATTTCTACCTTCACGACCAATGATTTGACCTTTCATCTCATCGCTTTCGAGATTGAAAACAGAAACCGTATTTTCAATCGCTAACTCTGCGCTCATTCGTTGAATGGCTTGAATGACAATTTTTTTCGCCTCTTTGCTCGCTGTGTTTTGTGCGTGCGCAATGGCTTCTTTCATAATTATCATTGATTCGTTTTCGGCTTTGCCGCGAACCGCTTGTAACAATTGTTCTTTAGCTTCTTGCTCCGTCAGCGATGCTACGCGTTCCAATTCTTTAATGCGCAACTCGTTAGCAGCGTCCAAATCTTCTTTGCGTTTTTTAGCAATTTCGAGTTGTTTATTTAAATTTTCGCGCACGCTATCAATTTCGGCATTGCGTTGATCTAATTCCTGAACATTTTTTTTGTGGTCGTTCACGCTCGTTAAATACAATTGCCATTTACTTTTATATTCTGTTTCTTTAGCAACAATATCAATTTCGCGATCTTTCACTTCGAGCGCTTGCTTCGCTTTGTATTGCTCATAATCAGATTTCAGTTGGCTGTATTTTTCGCGCGCTTCTTGAATTTTTTGATTTTTTATTTGCTCATTTTTTAATTCAGATTTTTCGAGCAGATTTTGTGCTTTGGTTTGTGCTTCACTTGTTATACGTTCTGCCTTTGCTTTTGCTTCGCGCAATGCTTCATCTGATTTGTTATTGGCTTCCTTCAAAATATTTTGGGCACTACCTATACTGGTTTTGCTCACAAAAAAATAACTTACACCAGCGCCTATTATTGCGCTCACTACTATCCATAAAACTCCCATGCTGCGGTTCTTTAAAAAAAGTGAAAAATGTTTAGCTATACGTTTAAATTAAAACGCATAGGTTGACTAAAGAAACATGAAAGGAAAAAGAGGCGCAATATTGCGAAGTTAAAGGAAGAATGGTTTACTCAAATTTAATGCTACGTTGTTTTCGGACGCGTTTGCTGTTTATTTATTCTTGCCATTTTAAAATAGCTGAATTTTTAATAATTTTTGAGTTATAAACCAAAATGTAAATAAGGTTGCTTAAATAAGGGATTTTTCGGTATGAAATTCTAAAATATCATTGCTTTTGCTTGCTATAACCTTTTCTGAGCCTTACAGTATCAATGAAATCCTGTTTTATTTAAGTACACGTATCTATTATTTTCCCAAATAATGGGTTTACTTTTCTTTTAACCACGCACTTTGTAGCGCGCTCACTTCGTTTAGTTCCTTTTAAAAAAATAAAACAAGGCTTTTAGAACGTTGCTTTACTCCAATCAATTGCAAAAATAACAATTAAATTCAGAATTATATTTGATTACGGAATAAAGTTTTAAATGTTGCGATTTTTTTCTACTAATTCTTTTAAAAAATAGAAAATTGTAGCCAATTACGTTTTTCACTTTTTACTTTTCGATGGGCGCAAGCCCATGGCTGACATCTTACGCACTTTCA
>JAYVVO010000492.1:0-3162 GCA_043786955.1 Saprospiraceae bacterium | reverse complement strand
AAGAATTTTGCTCGTTAATTGCTTTGAGTGAGTTTCTGATACTTTCAGCACCGTCTTTATTGATGACAGATAAATCCGAAAGACGGTTCAACATATTGGTATTGTTCTCTTTCAGATAGTTATTATCCCGTGTGAGCGCGTTTATATTTCTTTGGTCATAGGATAAGAGAGAGTCTTTAGCTGCTAAATCGCGCATTAAACCTGCTATGGTTTCGCGTTTTTGTGCGATATCTGCATTTAAATTTTTGATTTGATCGTCGCAAGTTTTGTTGAGTTCTTTGTACTGCATCATTGACTCATCATTTTTATTGACTAAAGCCGTGTAAGTTTTTTTGCTGACGCAACTTGTGCTTAAAACAATTGCCGCAAAAAATAATGCAGAGGAAATTTTTAGAATCTTTTTCATGTTAAACTGTTTTTATTTTTTTATAAAAGTATTCTTTTATTAACGAAATAATATCTTGAAAAATTTCATGTAAGTATTGTAATGTTCAAAATAAAACGATATTCAATTTCAAAATCAAAACGAAAAGCAAAGCGAAAATCAAAATCAAAATCAAAACGAAATCAAAACGAAAGCGAAAAGCAAAATCAAAACGAAAATCTTTATTTTAAAAAGTGTTGTAAGCATGACGCGTTTTAGCGTTCTGGGAAGTTCCACGAAAAGCAAAATAAAATTTTTATCTCAATACAATCAGAATTTCAAAAAATGAGCGTACTTTAGCTTCACAATTTTAACTAAAAAAATATAAATATGAAAAGACGCGATTTTTTGCAGCAATCAGCCATTGCATCTACTTTTTTTATTGTGCCGCGCTACGTTTTAGGTCGCGGATTTATAGCACCTAGCGATAAAATAAATTTTGGCATCATCGGTTGTGGTAAACAAAGTGGTGGTTTGCAACATAATTTTTTGAAATCGAATCAAGTACAAATAGTCGCAGCGTCGGATGTTTTTAAAACGAAAGTGGCGCGAACAGTTGCGAATACGGATAAGTTTTATGCTGATCAGAAAGAAAAAATAAATTATAAAGCCACTGAAAGTTATGGCGATTTTCGCGAATTATTGGCGCGCAAAGATATTGATGCTGTGATTATTGCATTGCCCGATCATTGGCACGCAGCAGCAGCCGTGCGCGCTTGCGCTGCAGGTAAAGACGTGTATTGCGAAAAACCGTTGGCTTTAACAGTGCATGAAGGACGCGCGATGGTGGAGGCAACGCGCAAATACAATCGCGTTTTTCAAACGGGCAGTATGCAGCGTTCATGGAATGAGTTTCGACACGCCGTCGAATTAGTGCGCAACGGTTATATTGGCGAGGTAAAAAAAGTAATAGTTAACGTGGGTGGTGCGCCACAAAAATGGAGCTTACAAGCAGAAACGAAACCTGATGATTTAGATTGGAATATGTGGCTCGGACCAAACACAATTGAACGTCCGTATCACTCCGATTTAGCACCAACGATTAAAAAAGAGCAAACGATGTGGCCCCAGTGGCGCAATTACAACGAATTCGGTGGTGGCGGTATGACTGATTGGGGTGCGCACATGTTTGATATTGCACAATGGGGTTTAGATATGGACGATTCTGGTCCGATTTCAGTTGCGCCTTCAACGATGGTGCATAAAGATGAATTTGGGGAAGGCACTGCCGATTTAGTTTTTAAATATAAAAATGGTGTAGAGATGTACCACGTACCGCAAAAAAATGATCAGTTTTGTGAATTTATCGGTACTAAAGGCACTGTTTGGGTAGCGCGTGGAAAATTAAAAACTACACCCGACACGCTCAGTAAACAAATCATTGCTGCTACCGAAAAACGCGTTTACTTTAGCGATAATCATTACGCAGATTTTTTAAAATCTATAAAAACGCGCCAAAAACCTATTTGCGATGTGGAAGTGGGACATAGAACAGCGTCGGTGTGCAATATCGGTAATATTTGTTTGCAACTGAATCGCCCGTTGGAATGGAAACCGAAAAAAGAAAAATTTAAACACGACGATGAAGCCAACGCACTATTATCTCGACCGATGAAAGCGGAATGGATAGTATAAAAATGGTTGATAATGAGCAGGTATTGGTTAACCTGTTAGGTTTTGTGAACGCAGTGAACAATCCTAACAGGTTAAAACGTCCTTAATTGGGTTTTATACAAACATCAGAGCAGCCAAATATTTGTAGATATGAAAAGAAATATAGCTATTTTTCTGTTTGCTTGTTTAGCACACTTTGTAAACGCTCAGACTTTAATTAAGCCTACGCCGCAACAAATAGCTTGGCAAGCGCGTGAAACTTCTGCCTTTTTGCATTTCACAGTCAATACTTTTACTGATAAAGAATGGGGCGATGGAACGGAAAGTGAAAAAATATTTAATCCTACGGAATTTAACGCGACAAAAATAGTTCAAACATTAAAAAAAACGGGATTTAAACTTGCTATCATAACAGCTAAACACCATGATGGTTTTTGTTTATGGCATACTAAACTGACGAAACATTCTGTAGAAAATAGTCCATTTAAACGGGACGTGGTGCGCGAAATTTCCGATGCCTGTAAAAAAGAAGGTTTAAAGTTTGGCGTTTATCTTTCACCTTGGGATAGACACGAAAAAAAATACGGTACACCAGGTTATAACGATTTCTATAAGGCACAACTCACAGAATTATTAACAAACTACGGCGAAATATCGGAAGTTTGGTTCGATGGTGCTAAAGGTGACAATACAAAAATGAAATATGATTTTGAAGGTTACTGGGCATTGGTGCGCAAACTACAACCAAAAGCGGTTATGTTTTCCGATGTCGGACCGGATGTGCGTTGGGTTGGTAACGAGTCAGGTAATGCAGGTGAAACATGTTGGTCAACGATAAATATTACGCATAACTCAATTATAAAAAATGGCGACTCTGCGTTAATCGGCAAAGCAATTGCGCCAGGAATTGCTGACGAAAAATATTTAAACTTGGGTGATAAAAATGGAACGCTTTGGATTCCTGCAGAAACGGACGTGTCTATTCGCAAAGGTTGGTTTTATCACAGTTCGGAAAATGCAACGGTGAAATCGGGTAAAGCGTTAGTGGATTTGTATTATAAATCTGTTGGCAGAAACAGTTTATTGCTTCTGAATATTCCGCCGAATAAAAAAGGTTTATTCGA
>JAYVVO010000491.1:0-3162 GCA_043786955.1 Saprospiraceae bacterium | reverse complement strand
TAATCCGTTATTTGTGTCACAGGTGTTGCTGTTGAGTTGACCGCTATCCACCCATCTTCCGAAAATTTCAGAAAATAATTTAACCTTCTACCCATCTTCCAATAACCACGCCGCTTGTTTCAGTTTTCAAACTGAAACCTACTATTTTGCGGTCTCCTGACCGCTTCTCTTAAAGCATACTAAATTTTGTTTGAACCACACACTGCCAATTACAAGTGGTGGCACGGCAAGTAGTGGCACGGCAAGTAGTGCGTGGTTAAAACATTTTACCATTGTGCCCTCGATGTCAATGAACTTCAATACCGCTTTTGCACTTTATAAGAAGCGGTCAAAGACCGCAAAATAATAGGATTTTGTCAGAGACAAAATCGAGCGGCTGCGTTTTTTGCAATAGATACTGTAAGTTCAATTACAGACCCTTCGACAGCGGGTAAAATCGAGCGGCTGCGTTTTTTGCAATAGATACTGCAAGTTCAATTACAGACCCTTCGACAGCGGGGCTTTACCATCCAGAAATTACGCGCCTTTTTTCTTTTTTACATAAATTTCGCCTTGCCATTCTAAATGGTCTTTGTCAATAACTCTAATAAATTCTCCGTTAAACCTTAAATAAGTCAAGTAATTGTAAGTAAGATAAGGCATATTAATTTCAAAATAATTTGACTTAGGATTTTTAAATTTATAACCCAAATTCGTAATTACTCTAACACCAACATTTCGACCTTTAAAGTTGTAATTTGGATAAATTTCAAAAACAATTTTATTTAGAGATGAATCTGGCTTTATAAAAGTTGCGATATTATTTTCTGTAATTTGCGAGTTTAAATCCCCAAAATCTGAAAAAAGAAAACAAGAATAAATTAATTCTTTTGTATTATTTTTTGTTTTTAAATATCCACTTTCAATAGGATTGTTAAACTTAATAATAATTGAATCTGAATCTTTTAATTGTAGTTCTTTAACATTGAAATCGAGGAAGTTCAATTCGCTACCACCGAGAGAATTATCAGAATTAAATTTTATTAATTTCCCTCTTTCTATCAACTCCCAATCACCGAAAGTAGTTGTATCACAGAAATTAAAAGGAGGAGCGTCTAACTGCTTATAGGTGTTTCTAATTGATATTTTATCATCTTTTAGTACAATTAAAATTCTATTATCTTTTTTTTGAACAAAAACTCCTTCAATATCTTTCTTGTGTACATTACATTTAAGAAGAGAAAAAGAGAATATAATAATCGCGCTTAAATAAAAATTTTTCATAGAAAAGAATTTAATTTTTTGTGCCATTTGAATGAATTTTATTAAACTTTTCACCTTCTTGTGCTTTATGATACGCTTCTTCAATTTTTGGATATAGAACAGCCCGCTGGCGCACCATATAAATAAACTCCATCCCATCTTCCAATAAACACGCCGCTTGTTTCAGTTTTCAAACTGAAACCTACTATTTTGCGGTCTTTGACCGCTAATCTACGAGCGAAAACAGAATCTTGCCTGAACTACCATCACATGCAGAAAATTGTTCAGCGATTTTACCATTGTGCCCTCGATGTCAAAGAACTTCAATCCTGCATTTTGCTTCTTTAATAGTAGCGGTCAAAGACCGCAAAATAATAGGATTCAGTTTGAAAACTGAACCAAGCGGCTGCGTGTTTGCAATAAATTCTACTTTATCAATTTGCATATCCTGCACCAGCGGTTCAGGACACCTTACTACGTAACATCAGTAAGTAATTACTATCAAATCAGATTCATTAAAAGTACACGGATACTTTTTCACATCATGTGGTTTACCCATAGAGGAAAAAATACATTTTAAATCCAAATCCTTAACCCAAAAATTATTGAGGAAAATCTTAAGACTCTTATTTCTTTTTAAAAGTTCCTCTTGTGACTTAATTGAATCCCAAAAACTTAATAAATCTGTTTGGTTAAAGCCTCGAATTCTATAAAAAGCCCCAGTTTCTTTATTAATACAAATTATGTATTTCAATACCTCCTTACTCCGTGAAATTGATTTAGATTGGTAAAAACCTTCGTTATTTAAGATGTTTTTATTAGAATATTTCAAAGAAATAAAAACATAATTATCAAATAAATTTGACTCCAAAGTATCTAAAGTTAAATTAGTATTTTTGATAAAGCTGTTAAAATCAGATAATGCTCTTCCATGGTTAATTGTATCAATTAGCATTACTGGTCTATCAAAGTAAAATAAGCTTTTAAAAACAAATTCACCATCCTGAATACTTTGGCTTGTTATAAAATTATTATGATTTAAAATTACAAAAATTACAAAAATTATTTTTTTCATATACTCGTATTTAATTTTTTTTATCAAAAGCTTTTTCCCACTCTCTAGCAACTTGAACTCTATCGTTGTTTAAATCGACTCGGCAATTAAACCCTTTAGAACATTCATCTTGAATTTCTGTGATACTATTTTTCCCAGAAAACGTTCTCATCTCACCAGTTTCGTTCATAACTCTATCCCAGACATGTCCAAATTCGTGCGAAAGAGTATTATCTCTAGAACTTATTGTAACACGAACTATTACTTGATCTAATCTTCCAGTAATAATACGTGAGTCATTTAAACCTAAAGCCGTTTCACCACCAAAATTATCACCTGTTAGAGTTTCGGTTGTTTTGACAACTACATCTAAATTTCTTTCCTCCCCTTTTGCATCCTTATACTTAAGATTATCAATTTTAGCAAATGCCTCAGGAGTTTTACTTTTAACATCATCGATTCTTCTTTGTGTATTCTGATAATTCTCATTGGCAGTTTTGTACGCTTTTTCAGCTTTATCTAAATTACTTCTTGCTTCTTTGTATGCCTTATAGTCTGCCTTTGAACCGAATTTATCACTTTTCATTGATTTATCACCCTTATAATTATTATCAAAAGAGCTTTTTTGGCTATTGTATGCTTTTTCAGCTCTATTTTTTGCTGCTTCATCACCGTTTATTACTTTCATCCCATCAGGGTCAATAAATTTCAGTGGGTTATCTAAAGTATACGTATATGGTGACCATCTCATGTACTTCTCCGCCAACGGGTCAACCCCATTCCATCTCCCAATCGCAGGGTCGTACATTCTCGCGCCATAATCATTTAAACCCAAACCAAAATCATCATTCCATTCTTTGCCGTTG
>JAYVVO010000490.1:0-3164 GCA_043786955.1 Saprospiraceae bacterium | reverse complement strand
TTTCGCACCTTTGCCCTTTGCTCTTTGCCCTTTGTATTTTGCATTTTGCTTTTTGGATTTTGCCCTTTAATAATAGCTCAAACACCTAAAATTATTCAGCAACATATTTATGGTGGTGGTGCATCGGAGCGTTTGTATGCGATTGAACAAACTGCCGATGGAGGTTTCATTGCTTCAGGTAATACTAATTCTTATATTGGAGATGGTGACATTACTGATTCCATTAAAGTCGCGTTAGGTCAAATAATGACAGATCCCAACAACGATTGCTGGGTGATTAAGCTCGATTCGAACTATAAAATTCAGTGGGAACGCGTCTTTGGTGCAAATGGTTTTGACGGTGGATTAGCTGTAAAACAAACACCTACTGGCGCCTACATAGTGGCCGGTTATCTAAGTTCATTTGGTGGCGATAATTCGGGTGTGCATCCTTCGCACAATGGCGGCACAACAAAAGATGCCTTAGTAACAAAATTAAATCCCGACGGTTCTACTGCGTGGATAAAACTTATGGGTGGTGGCGGAGATGATCAATTTGAAAAAATAGAAATTATGCCCGATGGTGGAATTTTGCTGTGTGGTAGTACTAATTCAAACGATGGTGATGTGCCGCCTAATCTTTATCACGATATCCCTTTCGATAATAATTACGGCGACGCTTGGCTCGTAAAACTTGATCCGAATGGCAATCTGTTGTGGCAAAAAGTAATCGGCGGTGAAAATAAAGATGCGTTTACTGGCATGGACAAAACGACGGACGGTAATTATATTTTAAGTGGATACACAAATTCTAATTTAGGCGATTTAAAAGGTGTGCAGTTTGATTACGATAGAAAAGCATGGATTGTTAAAATTACGCCCGATGGAAATATTTTATGGCAACACGTAGTTGGTAAAACTGTAAATAATATTGAAACTCGACCGTATTCTATTCTCACCTCGCGCAGTGGCGATTTTTATATTGGTGGCGTTTCTGCGCAAGATTACTCCTCTACGATGGATTTTTTTCTGGCGAAGTTTAACAGTGCGGGCGAATTTAAATGGGCTAAAACGTATGGTGGATCGGGTGATGATTGGGCGCGATCGCTCATTCATTCTACATCCGACGATGGGGTTTTTATTTCTGGCTATACTATCACACCAAATGATGGCGACGTTTCAGGCTATCATGCTGATCACGATGCTTGGATTTTACACTGCGATACATCGGGAAATATCGTGCAAAAGCGCGTCGTAGGTGGAACGCTTTACGATTATTTTTGGAATTCGTGCAACACTTCAGATGGTCGCGCCATTTTTGCGGGTTATACCAAATCATCTGATTTTGATTTAACAGGAATCGCTAAACGTGGCGACTTAGACGGCTGGATTGTTGAACTCGATTGGGGGAATACAATCACTATGGTTTGTCAAAACGATACGGTTCGACAAACACGCAACGTTTGTTCATTAAATCAAGTTTTCACTGATACAATCGCTACAAAAAAAACGGATGGTTGTTTTACTTATACTATCACGCAGCGCAACGTTTCTAATAAAAAAGATTCGCTCCGTATTTCGGATGTGCTTTGCAATCCCATCTCTAATAACTTAATTGATACGCTTAATTTAAAGTCAGTCGGTGGTTGCGACTCCACTGTAATTGTCACGCATACCTTAAAACGTACTGGAACGTCTTGTGATGACGGAAATCCGAATACAATCAACGATGTTTTACAAACAGATTGTAGTTGCAAAGGCGATAAAAACCCGAATAGCAGCAACGACTTAAGTATCACATTAACCGCATCGCCGAATACTTACAAAAATTGGACAGTCAATACATTTACAACTACGGTGCGTAATCTTGGTTCCACCGATTTTACAAATATTGTCGTCAGTTTTCCTTATCCGAAAGCTACGGTTGACGGCGGTTCTTCTACAATTTCAACTGGAAGATGGTTAGAATATTGCAACGCCATGCTGTGTTACGAGTGGCGTATACCACTTATAAAATCGGGCGACTCCGCCGTTTTTGTTCAACCGCTTTTCGTTTTGCAACCTGACGGAAATATTATCGGCACAGCTTCTATAAAAAGTTCTGTTCCCAACGATACTATTCTTATAAATAATACATCAACGGTTGTACTTAAAATCAATCAGCCTATAATCATCGGTGCTAATATTGCTCTTAGTAAAAACCAAAACTCCAGTTTCAATGGGCGAATATTTCCACAACCTGTAAAAGATTTATTTTATGTAGCTATAAATTCGCGAATAAACGAATCCATTGTATTTTCGTGTTTCGATGCTTTAGGAAGAACTTTATGGACAGAAAATAAAACTTCTTCCAACGATGATGTTTTTGAATTTAATTTAAGCTCAGCATCGAGTGGAATTTATTTTTTGCAAGCGCGCTTAAATGATGGATCGGTGATGACTGAAAAAATTATTAAAAATTAAGCAGCTCATTGCTCAAAGCTAAATGTATGACTTTAGAAAACTTTTTTAAATTAGTAGGTGAAAATCCATCTTATCTCTTACTTTATTTTGCTTTAATTCCTTTGACTGCTTTCGTGGCAGGGATTTTAGGAAACGGTGAAGGCGCAATAACACCTTGGCGTGAACTATATAGCGTGCTTATTTATTTGGTGTGCGTTCCTGGCATTTTTGCTTTAATGCTCGGTGTCTATTCTTTTTTGTTCGACCGATACAGCATTTACCAGACAGATATTTTGAGTCAAATTTTACCCGTCTGTTCAATGATTGTAACACTGCTAATCATAAAACGGAACGTCGCCTTCGATGCAATTCCAGGCTTTAGTAAATTGTCAGGATTGGTGTCACTCATTGCGGCAACATTTTTATTCATGTGGTTCATTGATAAGACTCACATTTACGCCATGACGTATGTTCCGTTTTGGCAAGTATTAATACTCTTTGGAGTTTTATTTTTAATTATTCGTTACGGCTGGAGACGGTTTATCGGTTAAAAAGAAAAACAAAAAGTTAAAACTTAAAAAAAACTTCTATATTTAACAAATTTTTATCTTTTCCTTTTCCCCTTTTCCCTTTATTTAGTAATATTGTCACAAAATACTAATTATGCTACGCGAAGGTATCAATATTCGATTACTCATTATGCTCGGCATCATGGGATTTTCTGTTGTTAAATATTTTGCAAC
>JAYVVO010000489.1:0-3165 GCA_043786955.1 Saprospiraceae bacterium | reverse complement strand
ACTTATGGAAGTTTTAAATAAAGAATTTGCAACGAAAAATAAATTAATTGAATCGCATCAATTCGATTTGCCCGAGCGTGTAATTCAGTTTGGGACGGGCGTTTTGTTGCGCGGATTAGTGGATTACGTTATAGATAAAGCAAACAAAAAAAATAAATTTAACGGTCGTGTTGTAGTTGTAAAAACCACAAATTCGGATGCGTCCGATTTTGATAAACAAGATGGAATCTTTACGCAAAACGAAAATGGAATTGAAAACGGTACAGTCTTTAAAAAAACAACAATCAATACTTCTATATCGCGCGTTGTGAGTGCTAACGAAAACTGGAAGGAAATTTTAAAATTAGCCGAAAATTTAAATTTTGATATTATCGTTTCTAATACAACCGAAGCAGGTTTAAAATATGTTAATGACGATGATTTTAGAGCCACACCGCCCAAATCTTTTCCATTAAAATTATTGGTTTTTTTATACCACAGATTCAAAATTGTTTCTGGCAAAGGCAATGGATTCATTATTATTCCCACAGAGTTATTAGTGGGCAACGGAGATCTGCTCAAAAAATTTGTTATCCAACACGCGCAGGTTAATGATTTACCAAAAGAGTTTACAAACTGGTTGAATACGGAATGTCGCTTCTGTAATTCGCTCGTAGATAGAATTGTAACGGGCGCACCAAATGAATCGGAAAGACAAATTTTAGAAAATCAGTTGGGTTATGAAGATAATTTAATGATAAATTCAGAAAGTTTTCTATTGTGGGCGATTGAAGGCGATGCGTATGTGAAAGAAAAATTGTGTTTTTCGGAAACGGACTCGCGCATTATTATTGCAACCAACATTGAAAATTACCGCGAACAAAAACTTCGTATTTTAAACGGCGGTCATACTATTTCTGTGCCTTTGGCTTTTCTGAAAGGATTACGAACTGTGGGTGAAATGATGAACGACACGACGATGAAAGTTTTTGTTGAAGAAGTTTTGAAAAATGAAATTGCACCAACGCTCAACTTCGATACTATTGAATTTACAAATAATGTACTCGATAGATTTAGAAACCCTTTTATAGAACACAAACTGATCAGTATTACGTTTGAATGTTCGTCTAAAATGAATGTCCGCAACGCGATTACTATTGTCCGTTATTTTGAAAAATTTGGCGCACTACCTGAAAAAATGATTTTAGGTTTTGCGGCATATTTGCTTTTCACAAAACCTGTAAAAAACGATGGTGAAAAATTTTTTGGGCAAACGGCATCGGGAGAATATTACCTCATACAAGACACGTTCGCTTCTTTTTTTGAAAAAACATGGAAAGAAACAGATTTAAATAGTGCATCGAGTCTAAAAAAATTTGTTCAAACAGTTCTGGATAATCCTTTAATTTTTGATGATAAACTTAAATCTATTCCTTTATTTATTGAAAGTGTAGCAAATCAATTACTCATTTATTGCTATTAGCTATGAGCTATGAGCAACTTGCTGCTCTCATAGCTCATAGCTAATAGCTCAATGCTCAAAATATGGCTCAGAGTTTTATAACAGACGATTTTTTATTACACAGCGAAACAGCGCGTAGATTATATCACGATTACGCTAAAAATTTGCCCATTCTGGATTATCATAATCATTTACCGCCTAAAGATATTGCCGAAGATAAAATTTTTGGCAATATTTCTAAAGTGTGGCTCAACGGCGACCATTATAAATGGCGCGCCATGCGAACGAACGGCGTAAATGAAAAATTTATTACTGGCGATGGAACTGACAAAGAAAAATTTGAGAAATGGGCAGAAACTGTTCCTTACACTATGCGCAATCCGTTGTATCATTGGACACACTTAGAATTACAACGTTATTTTGATGAACACCGATTACTTAACTCCGAAACAGCACAGTCTATATTTGAAATTACCCAAGAAAAACTATCTACTCCCGAATATTCCACGCAAAATTTATTGCTCAAAATGAACGTCGAAGTAGTTTGCACGACGGATGATCCGACGGATTCGTTAGAATATCACAGAAAAGTTAAAAATGAAAAGTTAAAAGTGAAAAATGATGAATCAAACTCTTCACTTTCAAATTTTAACTTATCATTGTTTCCATCTTTTCGTCCCGATAAATTTATTTTGATTGATTCGCCCCAATTTTTAATAAGTATCGAACGATTGGGCGAAATTGTTGGGAACGAAATAACTACTTTCGGCGATTTACTTTCAGGATTAAAAAAGCGTGCTGATTTTTTTGCGTCATTGGATTGCAAATTGAGCGACCATGGTTTAGATCATTTATATGCTGAGGATTTTACGGATAGTGCAGCAAATACAGTTTTTCAGAAAGCCAAAGCAAAAATAAAATTGACAGAGAAAGAAATTTTAGTCTTTAAGTCGGCAATTTTATTTCATTTGGGTGAGATGTATCACACACTCGGTTGGACGCAACAATTTCATTTGGGTGCTTTGCGCAACGCGAATAAAAGAATGTTGCAAACACTTGGCACAGATACGGGTTGGGATTCCATCGGAGATTTTAAACAAGGGGCTTCACTTTCAAAATTTTTAAATAAGCTCGAAGAGAAAAATAAACTCACTCGAACAATAATTTATAATCTCAATCCAGCCGACAATGAAATATTTGCAACAATGGTTGGCAACTTTAACGATGGTTCTGTTGCTGGGAAAGTGCAATGGGGTTCAGCCTGGTGGTTCTTAGATCAGAAAGATGGTATGACTAAACAAATCAACACCCTCTCAAATATGGGAATGCTGAGCCAATTCGTCGGAATGTTGACGGATTCCAGATCTTTCTTATCATTCCCACGCCACGAATATTTTCGACGTTTGTTGTGTAATTTGTTTGGTGAAGATGTCAAAAACGGCGAATTACCAAACGATATTGAATGGCTGGGTAAACTCACTCAGGATATTTGCTATTTCAATGCTAAAAAGTATTTTAATTTTTAGGAAACAAATAATAGGGAATAAGGAACAAGGAACAGTGAGGTGAGGGCAAGTATAAATTTTTTCCTTGTTCCTTATTCTCTATTCCTTGTTTCCTATTCCTTAAATAACGTGAACTCGGACTTAATTTTTTATTTTGACAGTTTTTTCAAAAATGCAAATTGAAGGCTTACGATCAATAAAATGATAAGCGCCTAAAGA
>JAYVVO010000488.1:0-3168 GCA_043786955.1 Saprospiraceae bacterium | reverse complement strand
CTGGATGCAAATTTAATGAATAACACTCAATTGCGAAACAAATAGTCACGCTTACTTTCAAAAGTAGAGAAATCACGTAAAAATTTGGAAAGACTATTTTCACATTCGATGAATATTTACACACATTTCTTATGTCAGATTTGGAATTACTTTAGCTGCTTATCTCTTCCATTCCATTAAACATTTTTAAAAGAATTTCCACAGTAAAATTTTTAAACAGAGCAAACTAAAGACGTTCAAAATCCAACTGGCAAGCTTTAAATTTTTGCATTAAAATTAAGAATGAATTTTTTATAAAAATCTTTCATTACATAGAAATCTTTCAAATTAGTTTTAGCGTATTTCGGATTTTCTTTTAAAAACGCTTCTACCCTATCCACATTCAATAAACGTAAATCGCGTGCAGCGTCATTTTTAAACGCTGAATAAACAAAAACGGGAATGAGCGAAACGTCCGCAATTTCGCAAACGGTTTCTTTTTCAGATTGATTTTTTGCCAAAATAATTTTTACGTACATCGGCATCTTGCACCAAGTAAAAATATCATTTGCAATAAAATCACCCATCGAGAAAACTATAAATCCCGATTTTGGTTTGAGAGTAAACGGGCATTGAAAATCAATTTTGGCACTCGGTTGAACATTGTGCGCGTGTCCACCTAAGATAATATCTACTCCACACTCAGAAATAATACGTTTTGCATTATCAACGATGTGTGCATTCGGATAAACTTGATACGCATTACTAAAGTGCAAACTCAGTACCAGAAAATCGGCAGCGCGCTCCAAGCGCGCGTGTTCTACTAATTTTTTTATAGGCGTTAAATCAGCATTCGGTTGATTGACTTCTAAATGATTCACCCACCAATTTTCATTTTCTGGATTTGTGAACTGATTGAGCGAATACGTAAACGCGATGAAAGCTATGCGTATGCCTTTCGTTTCCATGACTGGAAAATCGTAAATTTCTTTTTCTGATTTAGATGTACCTGTGTGTTGAATTTTTTTTGATTTTAAAAAATCAATCGTGCTCGCCACGCCTTCTATACCCATATCCAAAGCGTGATTGTTTGCCGTGCTGAGTACATCGAAAATAGGTTTACTGCTATTTTTAGTATTGAAAAAAATATCGCACATCGCTTCATCGGCATTAAAACGCATATCGGTCAGCATAATTTCCGGCACAAGCGACGGTGGTTGAGACTGCAAAACGGGTGTTTCTAAATTGGCAAAACAAATATCGCAATTCCGAAAATCGGTTTCAATATCGTCCCAAAGATGTGTGCAGAATTGTTTTTGCACCCAAGAGTACGGCATTAAATCGCCAGCTGCGTGTAGCGTAATATAATTTGTAAGTGATGAATTAGGAAGATTAAGGTTTTTATTTTTTAATAAATAACTATCGGAAAATTTAGGTGGATGTGTTTTAAAAAATTGCGCCGTCCGCCCGTTCGCATCATCTTTTATTGGTGGATTGAGATAATATTTGTAAGCGAAGTAAATAACGTCTTTAAAATTAAATCGGCGCGGATCGTCGTGAAAATGTTGCGGCGCAACTTGACGGTGTTTACCTAAAAATAAATGCGCAATACCGAGTAGCGCACCGAGAATCCAGATTAATATTTTTCCAAAAAAAGTATAAGCTCGAACGGGAAACATGGCAGTTAGTTATGAAGAACAAATTAAAAGTGCTTGACAACAAAAAAATAAAGACGAATCGCTCGGTCAAGTCTCATTTTTATCCGCTACGCTCGTTAAAACTAAGAGAAGAACAAAACGGCTGCATATTTTTAATCATTGTGTGCCAATAGGCAAGTTAAAGATGAAATAAATTTCAGTAAATTTAAGGAAAATTACTCAGCTATATTTGGAATTATTAATTAATTAGTTTTAACTTTACAGACTAAAAATAATTTAATATGGAATTAGTGGTTGAATATAACAACGATTCTGATTTAGCTCTCTTAGAGACAATGCTTAATCGTATGCAGTTTCGATATACTAAAATTGAAATAAAAGAAGATCAAAAGCCTGATTTTGCTAACAGTAAAGTTCGAGCTGAGGTTTTAAAAGAACTACGTTATTTAGCTTCAAAGATTAAAACTTCAAGTTTTGGCGACCCTGTTGAATGGCAACGTGAAACTCGGATTGATAAACCTTTGGCATTTAGAGAATCCGAATAATATTTTAAAAACGCTATGAGAATTTTTGATTCAAACTTAATAATTTACTCCTATAAGTCGGAATTCTTTTTCATTCACGAAGAATTATTGAAACCCAATACGTATGTTTCAGAAATAACGAAACTTGAAGTGTTAGGTTATTCAAAAATCACCACTGATGAAAAGGAATATTATGAGAAGTTGTTTTCAACAATTGTTACTATAATTCCCATTAATAGCATAATTATTGACGAAGCCATTGCCTTGCGCCAAACAAAAAAAATGTCGTTGGGTGATAGTATTATCGCAGCTACCTCTTTGATTAATAAATACGAGCTCAATACACATAATGTTAAAGACTTTGATTGGATTCAGAATTTAATAGTTTTCGACCCTTTGAAATAACTTTTTCGGCAGGTTTTATTTGCTAATTTCGCTGTTAGTGCCAAATATATTCTACGCCATCTTCCAAAATAATTACACCTCTTCAAGTTTTTATAATTCAGTATGCATAGTCTTACACACGTAATACTGCCAAAAGAAAGACAATAAAATAATGCAGATGCTCAAATATTCTAACCATTTTTTGTGCTGATCAAGCCATAATATGATTGCTCCAAAAATCATAATAAAAAAACTTCCAAATAAATTTCCAAGTGCTAGGAAATCAGCAATAAAATTTGGTTATTTCTCGGGAATTGATGTATAGCCTATCGCTCCTCCATTCAAAATACAAACTATAATAGGAATCGCTCCAAATAAAATAATTGCAAATCCAATTTTATCTTTAACCCTCATGTTTTTCTTGTTTACTTCGCTTACGCAAAGTTAAAAAAACAAAAGCGACTACACGATTGAATTTTTTCATTTTACAAATTAATTTGTGACTAAATTTTACACAACTTAAAACTTAATTGTGTAAAATTTAGTCACATTCCTCCTTTCCAATTTAATTTTTCAAAAAATAATTTTGTGCAGCTTTCAAGTTTTCATTTCCAAAGTTAATA
>JAYVVO010000487.1:0-3178 GCA_043786955.1 Saprospiraceae bacterium | reverse complement strand
ATAGTCCATTTTCGGGAAATGTTATGGTAAAAGCCGCAGCAGGAATTTCAGAAAAAAGTTTTCGAGACGATGTTACAATCGCACTGCGCAAAGCCCACGCGCTAAATCCGCGTCAATCGGATGATTTTTCAATCAACTCCATGTCTATTCTTACTGACGGTTTGAATAAATTGTTTAGTGCACTCAATATTGTAGGATGGGTTATCGGTGGTTTCGCGCTTTTGGTCGGTATGTTCAGCGTAGCAAATATTATTTTTGTTTCTGTGAAAGAACGTACGCCGATTATCGGTATCAAAAAAGCACTCGGCGCTAAGCAATACGAAATACTTTTAGAGTTTCTCATCGAATCGGTGGTGCTGTGTCTCATCGGTGGCTTTATGGGTTTGGGTTTAGTTTTTTTAGTAACAAAAATAATTTCTTTAACGAGCGCGTTTGAAATTTACGTTTCAATCAATAATGCGCTGTTTACATTTGGGCTTTCCGTTTTTGTCGGCGTTATCGCTGGCATTTTACCCGCGTTACAAGCATCGCGCATGGACCCCGTTGCTGCAATTAGAGCGTAAAATTTTATTTAGATTTTCATTAGAAGATATTTTATTCATGGCTAATTCAGATATTCGATGGTAACAGCGGTTTAAAAATTTTGAAACGGTACTTATTAATTTGCAAGAATCTGTTGCTCAGAAAAAACATTCGGATTTAGAAAAAGCGGGCGTTATCCAATATTACGAATTTACTTTTGAGTTAGCTTGGAAAACGCTGAAAGATTATTTAGAAGAGCGCGAAGTGCTCGCGCAGTATCCAAGAGATGTGATTAAGGAAAGTTTTAAATATAATCTCGTTCGAGACGGCGATATTTGGTTGGATATGCTTCAGAAAAGAAATTTGATGAGTCACACTTACAATAAAAAAAATGCGCAATTAGCTTTTTCTCTCATCGTTGATTCTTATTTAGCGGAATTGAAAGATGTTTACGAAATTTTAAAGAAAGAAGAATGAATCCTTTTGGCATTTCTGAAAAGTCTTACAATTTAATGAAAGCAACTTTGGTTCAATATTCTGAAATTGAATCAGTCATTCTGTTCGGTAGTCGTGCAAAAGGTAATTACACACACGGGAGCGATATTGACATCGCAATAAAAGGAAAAAAAACCTCGCTCGAATTGGCACTCAACATCAGTGCTAAACTGAATGAAGAATTACCGATTCCTTACTACGTGGATGTAATTGATTATAATTCGATTGATAACGAAGATTTAAAAGCGCATATTGATAGGGTAGGAGTGGTGTTTTAAAAGGTAAAAGGCAAAGCGTAAATGCAAAATTTACGATTTTACATTTGCCCTTTGACTTTTTCTCTTTGTTTTTTAAAACAGTTATCCGAAAAATACTTTTTCAATACCTGCTCTAAAAACTTCATCGCCTACTTGTAAACGCTGTGCGTAAACCGCTTTCGCATCTGCACCAGCTATGTAGCGCAATTGTTCTTTACCATCGGTTGCCGCTTCATAAACCACTTCTGCAATTTGTTCTGATGTTGAACCTTTAGAAATTCGCTCGGGGTTTACAAAAATTTCTAAAACTTTTTGTACTTTTTCTTTATAAGCGGGGTGTTCTGACATTTGAAGCGAGCGACTTGCAAAATCAGTTTTGATTCCACCGGGTACAACGGTTTTAATACCAATTCCAAACGGTTTTAATTCAAACGCCATACTTTCGCTCCAACCTTCTAATGCCCATTTGGTAGCATGATATACTGAATTATAAGGAAAAGTTACGAATCCACCGATAGATGTGGTAGTGATAAACAATCCCGATTTTTTTTCGCGAAATTGTGGAATAAATGTTTGCGTCACGCGCAAAACGCCTAATAGATTGGTATTAATTTCATCGGTAAGTTGTTTATCTGTCGCGCCTTCAAACGGACCTGCCAAGCCGTAACCTGCATTATTAAACACGACATCAATGTTGCCGAGTTTAATCGCTTCTTCAGCTACCGATTTAATTTGCGCCGAATTTGTCACGTCTAATGCCATGACTGAAATATTTGGAAAAGCTTTAAAATCTATTGCACTTTCAGGGCTTCGCATAGTGGCAATAACATCCCAACCGTGTTGCGAAAAAAGTATCGCCGTAGCTTTGCCGAGACCCGTTGATGCGCCAGTAATAAAAATTCTTTTCGTCATTTTGATTTTGTTAAATACCTAAAGTTTGTGAAAGACATAATTCTTCTGGCGAAAGAAAATTTATAAAACTTTAATTCTTTTATAATAATCATGAAGTTTTATGAGTCATAAATTATTTACGTAAATTCAATTTGTGTATTATCGCCAATATTTAAAACGCGATTTGCACCTTTCACTGATGCATCGGAGCCAATAACGGATTGTGTTATAACGACATCAGTCAAAGCGGAATAATCACCAACGATAGAATTTTTTACAATACTCGAATTAATGACAGCATTGTTACCGATAGAAACGTAAGGACCGATTATCGAATCATTAATGATGCAGTTTTCGCCAATGCTAATAGGATGAACAAAAATAGTATTATCGAACGGCGGCAAATCAACTGCGTACATACCTTTTTGCGCGAGCATCAAAGCGTTTGTTTTGAGTAAAATATCTGTTCGGCTGCAATCGTACCAATTATTAATAGTTATGGCAGAAATTGAAACCCCGTTTTCAACCATATTTTGTATAGCATCGGTGAGGTGGATTTCATTGTGTGCGCGCCTATTTTCTTTAATAAGTTTTTGTAGCGCATCAAAAAGTAGTGACACATCAACAAATTTATACAAACCTACTAAGGCTATGTTTGAATGTGGTATGCGCGGTTTGTCTTCTACTTTTTTAATCACACCATTCGCGTCAAGCTCTACAATTCCGAAAACGCGTGGATCTTTAACTTCTCGGACACCCACACAATTGGTAGTGCTATTGATAAAAACTTTGAGGTCGGTATCGAAAATAGAATCCCCAATGACTAAGTACAACTCAGTTTCATTTTTATAAAACTTATGTGCTAACCATACCGCATGACCTATGCCTTCGCGTGCATCTTGCTCAATAAATTCTACGCGCAGCGTCGGATAAGTTTCTCTGACGTAATCGCGAATTTTTTCACCCAAGTAACCAACAACTAAAATAAATTCTGTAAAGCCGTTGGCGGTGAG
>JAYVVO010000486.1:0-3187 GCA_043786955.1 Saprospiraceae bacterium | reverse complement strand
CTTTATAAAAATAGCCACAAGTACGATCTAAAATTCATGGATTATTGCTTGACAACGCGAATTGAAAAATCAAACGAGATTGAAAATTTAGTAGCGACGATGCAACCGTTTCAAAAATCGCCGTTAGACACACTCTTTGAATTTTCACATTATATTTTTGAAAATTTTCAGTACGTTAAAGGCATAACAACAATTGAAACAACTGTGAATGAAATTTGGGAACAAAAAAAAGGCGTATGTCAAGATTTTGCCCACTTCCTTATTTATATTCTCCGAAGTCTGGGTATGCCGACGCGTTATGTGAGTGGTTATGTGTGCCCAAATAAAAATGGTATGCGCGGCGAAGGTGCAACGCACGCTTGGGTTGAAGCATGGATTCCGAACGATGGTTGGGTCGGTGTTGATCCTACTAATGATGTTTTTACTGATGAAAATTATGTAAAATTATCCGTCGGTAGGGACTTTAAAGATTGTACACCCGTAAAAGGTTCGTTTAAAGGTCCTGCCAACGAATCGCTGAATGTCTATGTATCGGTAGGTTATGAAGATGGGTACGTTTTCCAGCAACACAACGACGTGCAATTACCGAACCTAACTGTAGAAATTCCAGACGCAGGGCATTTGATGGGACAATAATCAATGCAAAAAGTAAAGGTTTATTTATATAGGGCTTTCTTATAAAAAATGGCAAGAAGCGTAAATTATCTAATTTTGTGTGACCAAACATAAAAAAAAGATGAATTTACCTTCTTGCGAAGCTGAAGTAACGACATTTTATTTAGATTTACGAACATCAGAAGAAATAGATTTGCGTGATAATCGCGGTAAGCGACATGATCTAAGCGTTATCTTGATTGGCGTGTGTATTGCATTATTCTGTAAGCGCGATGGCAATCTTTTAAGTATTCATTGGCACATTCAAAATCATTATAGTGAACTTTGTTTATCCTTAAATATTAAGCCATTCAAAGTTGCATCACGCGCTCAACTTCCATTAGTTTTAAGTAAAGTGAATTTAGATATTTTTGAGTCACTTATTTTAAAATATAATAAACTTGAACTTTCTGAGAACGAGAAAAGTTGGTTTTCCCTTGATGGCAAAGAATTGAGAGGTAGTATTGAGGCATGTGATAGGCGTGGTGAAGCGATTGTATCTATTGTAAATCAGGCATTTTCAATTAGCACACAAAAAAATTTTCAACATAAGACAAACAGTTAAAAAAAAATTAAAAAATCTGCCACATTTTCAAATAAACGCTAGTTTTCTGCCACATTTTCCGAAAAATACAAGTGGTTATAGTTTTGCAGAGCTTACTAAGTTAGATTTACTTGTTTGAAAGTCTTGAACCTAACAACTAAATAAAAAAATAATGACCTACGATAATTTCACAACCAAAGCGCAAGAAAGCATTTTAAAAGCGCAACAAATTGCCGGCGATAACAACCAATCTATGGTGGATACGGCGCACGTTTTGTTGGGTATTTTGAGTGAAGAAGATAATATTGCCGATTTTATAATTAAAAAAGCGGGTGCACAACCGCAAGCGATTAAAACGGGTGCAGAAAAATTGATTGAAGGTTTGCCCAAAATGCAAGGCTCAACGGTAGATAAACAATATTTATCGAGTGAAGCGAACAAAGTAATTAATCGCGCGCGACAAATTTCCAAAGAATTTTCAGACGAGTTCATCACAACGGAGGCGTTGTTTGCGGCGTTGCTAACGAACAACGACAAAACCGCGCGTTTGCTTCGCGAAAATAATATCAATGAAGACGTTGTTAAAAAAACGATTATTAATTTGCGGAAAGGCAAAAAAGTAAACGATGCGGGTGCAGAAAACCAATATAATGCCCTATCAAAATTTGGAATTAATTTGAATGAGCGCGCAGAGAATGGTAAATCGGATCCTATTATTGGTCGCGATGATGAAATTCGGCGCGTACTGCACATTTTAAGTCGTCGCCAAAAAAATAATCCGATTATTATTGGTGAAGCAGGCGTTGGTAAAACGGCAATTGTTGAAGGTATTGCACATCGTATTGTGCGCGGCGATGTGCCGCAAAGTTTACAAACAAAAAAGATTTATACACTTGATATTGCGGCATTACTCGCAGGTGCAAAATATAAAGGCGATTTTGAAGAGCGTTTAAAATCTGTGGTGAATGAAGTAGAACAAGCTGATGGCGAAATTATTTTATTCATTGACGAAATTCATACGCTCATTGGTGCAGGTGGTGGAGGTGGTGCATTAGATGCTGCCAATATTTTAAAACCTGCGCTTTCTCGCGGACAATTGCGCACTATTGGTGCAACTACTTTAGACGAATACCAAAAATATTTTGAAAACGATAAAGCCTTAGCGCGTCGTTTTCAACCTGTATATGTGGATGAGCCGACGGTTGAAGATACGATTTCAATTTTGCGTGGATTGAAAGAGCGGTACGAAAATTATCATAAAGTGCGCATTTTAGATGAAGCACTTGTTGCTGCTGCCGAACTTTCTAATCGCTACATTCCAGACAGACAATTGCCGGATAAAGCAATTGATTTAATTGACGAAGCGGGTGCGCGTTTGCGGCTCGAACTTGATTCTGTTCCGGAAGAAGTAGATGAATTAGATCGCCGCATTCGTCAGTTAGAGATTGAGCGCGAAGCCGTTAAACGCGAAAAAAATCAAACAACTTTGAATGCGTTGAATGAGCAAATTACAGAACTAAAAGAAAAATATACCGCAATTAAAGCGCGTTGGGAAGAAGAGCGCGGAATTGTTGAAGAAATTCAAACTGCGAAACAGCGCATTGAAGAATTAGAATTGCAGGCTCAAAAAGCAGAGCGCGAAAGTAACTTTGAAATGGTAGCGCGTATTCGGTACGGCGATATTAAATTGGAAGAACAAAAACTGCATACCGTTGAAGACAAACTCAAATTGCTTTCGAAAGAAAGCCGTATGACAAAAGAAGAAGTCAATGCTGATGATATTGGCGAAGTGGTTTCGCGTTGGACTGGAATACCTATTCAGAAAATGTTGCAAAGCGAGCGCGATAAACTTATTAGCTTAGAAGAAACTTTGGCAGAGCGCGTCGTCGGTCAGCGCGAAGCAACGGAAGCGGTTGCAGATGCGATTCGTCGTTCGCGTGCAGGTTTGCAAGATGCGAAACGTCCGATGGGTTCATTTTTATTTTTAGG
>JAYVVO010000485.1:0-8972 GCA_043786955.1 Saprospiraceae bacterium | reverse complement strand
AAATAACTTTCCCTTCCTTACTTTGTTTGAAAACTGATTTTTTCCAATGAAGCACGTAATATTTATCATTGAGTATTAAAACAATTTCGCCTTTACGTTGTGGTAATTTCGGAAATTTAATTTCACTTATCGTCATTATTTGCGCTAATTCTTTTAAAAAAACATCTTCTGTTTTTAAATCTAAATTAGTAATGAGACGATGAAACGCACCGATACGCAATTGTGAAAAATCAAAATACGTCGTTAGTATGCCAGTATTCAGAATAGCGTTTTCTTTTAAGTATTCCGCCGTGCTGTAAGCCCGGTGATGACCGTCAGCAATATAGGCTGTGCGAATTTTTTGGAAATAAATTTCTATTATGGATTGTAAAGGCAAACTCGAAACAGCATATAGTGTGTGTCGCTCATTCTGAAAATCGGTTTGAATTATTTTTTCAGAATTTTGACGAATGAATTCTAACTTTACAAGGTAGTTTTTTTGTGCTTTGAAGGTTAATAAAATGGGTTTTATCGCAGCGTTGCGCTCTTTCAAAAGATTTTTTTGAACACCTTCTTGTTTGCTCAGTGTGTTCTCGTGTTTTTTTATATTATTCTGGATAAACTCCTCTACATCCGTCAGTGCTACAATGCCCAGCGATTCTGTTTCTAAATCATCGAGATTGGAAATTGCATACACAAAAAAATCGACAGTGGTCGTTTGCCTAAAACAACCTGCGTTTAAGTATGATGTGTATTCTTCTTTAGCCGTTTCAAAAAAAGAATTTACATCTTCAATGGCATTGAAAATAGGTAATTGCGCTTTGAAAGGTTTTATTTTCATAAATGAGCTTTAAGCTGTGAGCTGTAAACTTTAAGCTGTTAGCTTCTGCTCTCGATTAGAGCTCAAAGCTAAAAGCTCATGGCTCACAACTATTTAAAAATCACCTAAAGTTTCTGGTAATTCCGCCAATGCTAAAGCCAACTGATCTTTATTCGGTGCAGTGCCGTGCCATTTATGATTGCCCACCATGTAGTCAACACCAAAACCCATTTGCGAACGCATGAGTAAGACTTTTGGTTTGCCGTTGCCAACCGCGTTTCCTGCTTTTGTCAAACTTTGTATGATGGCTTCAATATTATTTCCTTTTTCAATGATTGAAGTTTCCCAGCCAAATGCTTCAAATTTTTTCGGTAAATCACCGAGCGACATAACGTGTTCGGTTGTGCCATCAATTTGTTGTCCGTTCCAATCAACAGTAAGAATGAGATTATCTAATTTTTTGGCAGCAGCAAACATTATTGCTTCCCAATTCTGTCCTTCATCGAGTTCACCGTCGCCGCAAAGTACATACACTAAGTTTTTATCGCCATTCATTTTTTTAGAATAGGCTGTACCGTTTGCCACTGAAATACCTTGACCCAACGAACCGCTGGCAATGCGAATACCAGGTAAACCTTCATGCGTTGTCGGGTGACCTTGTAATCTGCTATTTAATTTACGAAATGTTTTGAGTTCACTGATTGGGAAAAAACCTGCACGCGCGAGTGTGCTATAAAAGACAGGCGAGATATGTCCGTTCGATAAATAAAAAACATCTTCATTGTGCGCTTCCATGTTAAAAACTTTGCCGTACTTCATCACAGAAAAATACAAAGCTGTAAAATAATCGGTGCAACCTAACGAACCGCCTGGATGCCCAGACTGACAATTATAAACCATGCGCACAATATCGCGACGAATTTGCGTTGCCATTTTTTCTAATTCAACATTTTCTTTCATATCGAGCATACAGTCTGTATTTAAGCAATTGAGTGATAGTACAAATGTAAGTCACGCTGCGTTTGCATCATAAAACTTTTTAAAAATGATGCGCAAAAAAGATAAATTTGGTATTTCCAAATTTTTTTTAAGCCATTTTAAAACCATTTATAACAACACAGATCCAATCTTTTTTGCTATTCAATCAATAACTTATGAATTTAAAAACGCGTTTTAATTAACAAATGTGGATAAAGTTTTTTTTAGTAAAAAAGAGAAAATTGGCGCGATTTTTAAAGCATATCACTCAAATTTGAAGTGGTAATTACCTTTAAGATGTCTAATAATTTTCGCCTTACTTTAATTTGGGCAACACCAAAAAAATGATTATAAAAAATTGTACTATTTTAAGTTTTTAATCATTAATTGATTGAAAACCATTTGAATCAACCATAAAGTGGTATTTTTATTTCAATTTATCAATAATTTGATACTGCAAGTGGGAAAATTTATTTTGATTTATTTTGATTTATTTTCAATTTTTTTTGATTTTTTTTTGGTGGATTAAAAGAAATGACGCAATTTTGTGACCCACTTCTGAAGCACTAACATACTTTTGAAAATTAAAGCCAAAACTTAAAATTTTTAAAAAAACAAACTTTTGAACTCGTTTTTTAATAATAAAATAAATCAAACTTTTAGAAGTTAGACTTATTTGCTGCAAGGCGGATGCCATTGTCTATCAAAACTAAATTAAGCTGCTCATGGAGAATCATGTTAGCGTCTGGGGGGATTGTCTGCGTATTATTAAGCAGTCTGTGGATGACAAAAATTATAAAACTTGGTTTGCACCCATCAAACCGATTAAATTAGAAGGTGCTTCACTCACCATTCAAGTGCCAAATCATTTCTTTTACGACTGGTTGGAAGATCAATTCGTATCCGTTTTGAAAAGTAGTGTACGCGAAGCACTCGGCGATAGAGGTCGTTTAGAATATCAAATTCTGAGCGCAAACGCTGCTGGTGGAAGTAAAAACCAAAAGCAAATGACAAACGAAAAAATTTTGAACCAAGACATGATTGGTTTAAAAAATATCGAAGGTATTGTCAATCCGTTTGCGTTACCAGGAATTCAGCGCGTCAGAATTGAACCGCAACTTAATCCACAATTCACTTTTGAAAACTACATTCAAGGCGAATGCAATTCGTTGGCTTTAAGTGCAGGTTTACGTATTAGTCAAGTGCCGGGTAACAGCGGTTTTAATCCGTTATTTATTTTTGGTGGTGTAGGTGTGGGTAAAACGCACTTAGCGCAAGCTATTGGTAACCAAATTTTAAAAAAGCATGCGGGTAAAAACGTTTTGTTTGTTCAGTGTGTCAGTTTTGCAAACCAAGTTGTAACGGCTATAAAAAATAATGCTGTTAACGATTTAGTCCATTTCTATCAACTCATTGATGTACTCATCATTGATGACATTCAAATTCTGAGCGGAAAATTAAAAATTCAAGAAATTTTCTTCAATATTTTTAATCAGTTGCACAATGCAGGCAAACAGTTGGTGTTCACTTGCGACCGCGCACCGAGTGCTATTGAAGGTATTGAAGATAGACTTTTGAGCCGATTCAAATGGGGTTTGTGCGCTGATATCAGTCGCCCCGATTTTGAAACGCGACGTTTGGTTTTTCAATCGCACATGTTGCGTGAAGGCTTGGTGGTTCGTCCAGAAATTATAGACTATATCTGTAGCGCGATGAAAGCGAATTTCAGAGAACTATTAGGGGTTATCACGACGCTGATTGCAAAAGCAATGCTTCAGAAGAAAGAAATTGATATGAACATGGCGCGCGAAGTTGTGAACAATCACGTTCAGAATTTAGCGAAAGAGATAAACGTTGATCTAATTAAAAACGTCGTTACGGGTTACTTCAATGTTTCTAACGAAGAACTCATATCGGCAGTGCGCAAACGACCAGTCGTTATGGCGCGACAGTTGGCGATGTACTTTTGCAAAACACTGACCGATTCTTCGCTGAAAGTTATTGGTTCGCAGTTTGGCAATCGCGATCACTCAACGGTTATACACTCGGTAAAAACGGTAATTGATACTTGCGATGTTGATGAGGATTTTAAAAAAATTGTTTCTACTTTAGAAGATAAAATTAAAGTAGTAGCAAACGGGTAAGCAAAAATAAATCTTATATTTTAATTAAAGCTATCGCTCTACGGTAGCTTTTTTTGTTCTATTCTCGTCAAAGATTTATAAATTATTAAAGGAATTGTTTAAACTTTAAAAAAGTTCAAAATATAAAATGGCAGAAAAAATAGAACTTTAAAAAATAATAATTATCAGGCTTTAGTTAGAATTTTACATTTTTTGTTTAGTACAGACATACCTTTAACCTCGATAATGGTTATTGTATTTAATTCATACAATATTAAAAGGGAATTCGGTGTAAAACCGAGACTGTTCCCGCAGCTGTAAATCGATTTTTACCACATCTCGATGTGGTAATCAAAAACTTTTTATCAATTATGTCACTACTTTAAATGACTCTTAAATAGAGTACCATAAGTGGGAAGACGATAAAAAGACGATAAGTCAGAAGACCTGCCAATATCCAAAGAATTCAAAACCTGCGGGAAAACGGGTAAAGAATGGTTAAAAAATTTTTGGGTGTCATCTCACTGGCATCTTCATATTTTGTATGGCTTCTTGTCGTGCACCTTTCTTTTGTTGCTTTCCTTTAGGTGAATAAGTTCGGGAAGAAACTTATTTTTTCACCAAATTTTTTTAATTTTTATGAAAAGTATGAAATTTTGGACAATTATTGTTGTCCTATCAATCGTGGTTGCATCTTGTAAAAAAGATGCCTATACTATCATTGTTCAGCCCTATGAAAGCGGTGTTTTTATTACGCATGAAGGTGCATTTTCGGGCGGTACAGGTACTGTCAGTTTTTATAATCGGACGGTGGGCGGTATCAAAAATGATATATTTGGAACCGAAAATAGCGGTGCTGCAATTGGTAATATTCTACAATCCATTACAGTTGCAAACGGAAAAGCGTATTTATTGGTTAATAATGCCAACAAAATTATTGTAACCGACGCGGCCACATTTAAATACCAAGATTCTATTGTTGGTACTATTCTGCCGCGTTATCTGCTTAATATTGATGATAAAACAGCATTTGTCAGTGAGTGGGGAAGTAATGGTGTGTTGGGTGCTATTAAAGTTTTAGATTTAACAACTAAAAAATTCACTAAAACTATTCCGACTGGTAAAGGGACTGAACGTATGTTGAAAGTTGGTAACACAGTTTGGACTGTCAACGGCGGTGGTTTCGATAAAGATTCTACTGTTGCTGTTGTTGATATTGCTACCGCAGCGGTTCTAAGTAAAATTAATATCGGCATTTCACCTAATAGCCTAGTGCAAGATGCCAACGGTGATGTTTGGGTTTTAAGTGGTGGTGCATATAGTTCAGCGAATGGAAAATTGGTTCAGATAAAAAACAATGCCGTTGTTTTAAGCTTTAATGTTCCGCAGGGTTCTAATTCGTTAGTGATAAATAGCACAAAAAATACCTTGTATTTTACAGGTGGTAATGCTATTTATCAAAAAGATTTAAGTGCGACTACTCCTTCAGTTTGGGTGGATAAACCTACTACTACAGCTACTTTTAGTGCATTGTACGGCTTAGGTATAGATACTAAAACGGGTAATATTTTCTGTGCAGATGCAAAAAATTATAGTTCGGCTGGTACCGTTTATATTTTTGACAGCACTAAATCACTGACTGATTCATTGAAAACGGGTATTATTCCGAGTAATTTCTGGTTTCAATAAAATAACAAAACAACAAACAGCGGTTTGGTGAGAAAAATCGCTGTTCATTGCTTTTCAATTTCGTTAAATTTATAGCCTTTGAAATTCTTTATATCAGGTTCTTTCCTTTTATTTTTGAGCATTGGGTTATCCGCTCAAACTGATACGTCACGGCTTCTGCCTTCGACAGAAATTATAGCGCAGCGACTTAATTTTTTTACTATTGGACAAACTCAACTACAGAGCGACAGTTTCGCTTTGGGTTTGTTTCAAAATCAGCGCCTTTCTCAATTTTTGCAATTCGAAATACCGCTCAGTATAAAATCTTATGGAACAGGTTTGTCAACGCTCTCTGCGCGTGGATTGGCAGCAAACCATACAGCGATATTATGGAATGGCATAAATTTACAAAATGCTTTAAATGGCAGCACCGATTTAGCAATTATGGATGTCGGCATAAGCCAACGTATTAGCGTAAAATTAGGTGGATGTTCAGCACTATGTGGTTCGGGTGCCATTGCTGGTGTTGTTAGTTTAGATAATCAAAAATCGAAAAACGAAGATTTTCATGGACAATTATCCTATGGTTTAGGCAGTCTCGAAAGGCGCAATACATCAGGCCAATTCGAATTTAATCGCTCAAATATAGGTGTTTCTGTGCGTGTTTCAACCCAATCAGCTACCAACGATTTTCAATTCAGGAATACTGCCGAAATTGGTCAACCGCTACAAAATGCTACACATTCGGCGTACAATTTTTTGAATATTTCGGGTAACATGTATTTACAACTTTCGCCAAACGATTTTTTAAGTACACACTTTTGGCAAAGTGTCAATTATCGAGAAATAACTCCTACAATGACAGCCTTCTCCGATAATGCCATTTATCGCGATACTTCAAACAGGCTAACAACTGAATGGGCGCATTTCTTTAAAAAATCTTTTTTCAAAGTGCGAGGTGCTATACTCACCGATAAAAATTTTTATCAATCGGATATCATAAAAAATAGCCAGAACGGCGTTAAAACTTATATTGGCGAAGTGGAGCTGAATTATAATTTTACCGAAAAACACTTTTTCAGAATAGGCGTAAACGCAACATCCGATAATTCCGATGACAATAATTACAAAGAAGATAAGAAACGCAATCGGATCGCTTTTTTTATTAATGATGCTATTAAAACCAATTTTGTCACTTTAACTGGCAATATTCGGCAAGAATGGATAGATAATTTGAGCTCTCCAACCACCTTTTCATCGGGTTTTGAAAAGCATTTCATCTTTAAAAATTACCCTCAAAATAACTGGACGCTGCGTGGTGCTTTTTCGCGAAATTTTAATGTGCCAACTTTTAATGACCTGTATTGGCCCAATTTAGGAAACTCTCATTTAGTGAATGAACAAGGCTGGTCGGAAGAAGTAGGTGTTAGTTTTAAACGCTCTGCAGAACGAGAACGCTTTGAAGTACACGCTACGCTATTCGCTATTGATATTAAAAACCGTATAGTTTGGCTTCCACAAACAGACGGACAGTGGCGACCTGCCAACCAGAATCAAATTTCATCGAAGGGTATAGAAACTTGGCTGAATTACACGTTTGAAAACGCTATATTCAAATATAAAATTAATGCTAATTATCAGTTTGCCAATGTAATAGATGGTGACGGGGGTGTGCAACTGTTTGTACCGAAACACAAAGGGGGCATAGGTTTTTCGGTACAACATAAGTCGGCGTATTTTTCTTGGCAACAAACAGCTTCAGACAAACGCTATGGCACAACCGACAAAACAACCTGGACAGACCCTTTCACACTGGCTGATGCAACCGTAGGGTTTACGCCTTCTTTTTTTAAATCTAAAAAAGGACATTTTAACTTAAAATCGGACATACGCTTGGGTGTTTCAAATGTGTTCAACACCGATTATCAAGTTATCCTTTTTTATCCTAATCCGAGAAGGCAGTATAGTTTAGACTTTTTAGTTTCATTTTAAATTTAATGATTATGCTGCAGTTCAAATAAATTGATGTTCGGTTTATTGCATTAATGGTATTTATTCTTTTAATAATCCTATTTCAAATTTTACGTCGCTTATAGCCATAGCTTTATTTAGTGGTTCGGAATTTTTAAACCGGTTAAAAGCATATTCGATACCTTTATCGACACTTTAGGTGAGTGATATTTTGTTCAATAGCTTTCTTTATTTCGGGAAATAGGTGTTTTTTTATGAAGATTTTTGAATAGATTGCCAATGAAAGTGAATTAGAAAAATTATAAAGCTATAATTTTGAAGAAAGAACAAAAAGTATGTAAACAGTGCTTAGCAGAGTTTGAGTGTAAACTACATAACTTTAGCTGTTCCGATTGTGTAGCATTTGGTGCGCATTACAGCATGCTTTCATTTTTGAAACAAACGAAAGATGACTGTATCTGTAAAAATTGCTTAAACCAATGGCACGAAAAATTTGAAATATTGAATGGTAAAACCTTCCCCCAAAGCGATGAATTACTAGAAAATTTTCATTTTTATATGGATGGAGCATATTTTGTATTCACTGAAAACTACCATTTACTGCGGGGTTATTGCTGTAAAAGCGGTTGCCGACATTGCCCCTATGAGTTTAAAAAATAAGGGTTGTTTCAAAAGAGACTATCAAAAAGCTATTCAGAGTAATTTTAAAATACCTATGGTACATAACGAGATTTTTGTTTTCAACTTTTCCAATACCAAAAATTTAGGTAGTATTAAGCAAACTAAATAGAAAATGCAATTCGATAATCTTTAATTATTTCATTATCCACAACCAAAATTCTAACAAAAAAAATTATCTTTGCCCCGCTTTAAACATTAATGTCTGCGCTATTGCTTGTAAACATGCAACACAAACGCAGTGAGCGCGTTAAAAATGCCTATAAAAAATATTTGGAATGAATTCTTTTAGACGGTTGAACAATATTGCTGGCTGGACGGTGTTCGGTATTACAACTATTGTTTTTTTATTCTCGGTTGAGCGCAGCGGTAGCCTTTGGGATTGTGGCGAATTTGTATCGGGATGTTATAAATTACAAGTGGTTCACCCACCGGGGGCGCCACTGTTTTTAATGATTGGAAAATTATTTTCCGTCGTTGGTCAAATGTTTTCATCTAATCCAGATGCGATTGCTTTTTCTGTAAACATGCTTTCAGGCATTTGCACAGCACTCGCAGGTTTATTTATGTGTTGGTCAACAACCATTTTAGCGCGATTAGCTTTAGTCGGTAGAGATGTTGAGCCTGACCAAGGTCAAACAATTGGGATTTTGGGAGCAGGTATCGTGGCTGGTTTAACTACAGCGTTTGCAACTTCGGTTTGGTTTTCGGCAGTAGAAGGTGAAGTTTACGCGATGTCGAGCATGTTTACAACG
>JAYVVO010000484.1:0-3196 GCA_043786955.1 Saprospiraceae bacterium | reverse complement strand
CCAGCGGATTTTTTTGCAAACAATGCGGACAATCGTGCAGCGGTATTTCAACGTGCGCTCCGCATTGATGACAAAATTTAGCATTTTCAACCAAATGCGCGTGGCAACTCGGGCAATAAATCATTTATTTCTACAATTTACTCTACTTAAATAATCACTATCAACAAATACTATTTAATTTTGTTACTCTTATTTTGGATGCAAGATATTAATTTTCTGACATAAAATATATGATAAACGACAAGGCAGTGCAAGACAAAGACACTTTATTCGAAAATAGCGAAGCTCCGAAAGATTTTATCAATCCGATAGATCCGAAAAAAGTGGCAGTTAATCCAGGTTTGTTACCGTATGCACACAGTGCGAATGGTGCTGTTATTAGGCCAGAAGATTTAGGCAGAGTCAAAGGCAACTCAATGACGGCAATGTATGAGCAAACCGATCGTCAAATGGATCAGTTGCGTGAACAAATGGAAACATTGGTCATTCAAGCTAAAGAATTACAAAAGCGCAAACATATTTCTGAAATGATTTATCAAGCGACATTAAATTTTCGTCCAGTGATGGGACACACATACCATTTATACAAAAAGAAAGACGAGACGCATACTATTTCCCTCATTGGACCGAATGAATGGGGAAGAAAAAAACCTTATACTTATATCGCCACGTGCAAACTTTTGTACGACCACACATGGGAAATTTTAGAGGATTCTTTACTGGAAGTTTATTTGACTGAAGTTTAAATTTTACTTGAACAACAGGCAAATAAACATTGGGTGAAATCATAATTATTTTAAATTCACAAACCAAAAGTAATTTAAATTATCTTTCAACATTTTTAATTATTTTCGCCCAATAATTAAATTAATAAGTACCAACTATATTAAAATGACTAAACCTTTCGACACTATTAACTACAAGCGTCCAAACTTAAAAACTTTTGTTCAGACGAGTAAAAAATATATTGCTAATCTATCCCAAAGTACAACTATTGCAGATGCTTTAACGGCGATTCAGAAAATGAATACGCTGCGTAAAACTTTTTTTACGATGGCAACCATTTGCGAAGTGCGTTACTCGATTGATACGCGCGACGCATTTTATGTAGGCGAGAATGAATTTTTTAATAATAATTTACCTTACGTCGAAGAATTAAAGTCTGAGTATTTCAGAACTTTAATTAATCATACACTTCGCCCAGAACTCGAAAAAAAATTAGGACACCAAATCTTTGCTTTAGCAGATCAAAGTCTTAAAACTTTTTCGCCAGAAATTATTCCGCTCATGCAGCGCGAAAATAATTTGACGACAGAATATATGAAACTCATGGCAACAGCGGAGTTTCATTTTCGCGGTAGAAAACTCAATCTTTCAACTATTCGGGCTTATGAAAGTTCGACGGATAGAGTGACGCGCCGAGAAGCGATGGAAACAAAATGGAAATTTTACGAAACGAACTATGAAAAAATTGGCGGCATATTCGATAATTTAGTTAAAACGCGCACAGAAATTGCGCGCACACTCGGCTTTAAAAATTTTGTTGAATTAGGTTATGCGCGGTTAATGCGCACCGATTATAACGCTGCCGACGTTGCTACGTTCAGAGAAGCTGTTCAAAAAAATATTGTACCGATAGCTTCCGAGATTGCAAAGCGTCAACAAAATCGCATTGGCGTGGATAAGTTATGTTATTTCGATGAAGAATTTAGATTCGCATCCGGTAATCCGACACCGAAAGGAACGCCCGAAGATATTATCGCGTCCGCTAAAAAAATGTATAGTGAACTATCGCCGCAAACGGATGCTTTTTTTACCACCATGTTGAATAACAATTTGATGGATTTGGTGGCGAAAGAAGGTAAACACACCGGCGGTTATTGCACGTTTTTGCCGAACAATAAAACACCATTTATTTTTTCAAATTTTAACGGCACGAGTGGCGATATAGATGTTTTGACGCACGAAGCAGGTCACGCGTTTCAGATGTTTGAAAGCAGAAATATGCCGCTGTTCGAGTATTATTATCCTACGTTTGAAGCGTGCGAAATTCACTCGATGAGTATGGAGTTTTTTACATTGCCGTATATGAATTTATTTTTTGGCGATGACACTGAAAAATATCACTTCGCGCATTTGGCTGCCGCTTTACAATTTATTCCGTATGGCGTTGCCGTTGATGAGTTTCAGCACATAATTTATGAAAATCCAGAATTTACGACTGAGCAACGTTGCGCTGAGTGGAAAAAAATAGAAAAAAAATATTTACCCCATAAAAATTACGAAGGGAATTCCTTTTTGAAAAAAGGGACATTGTGGATGCGTCAGAATCATATTTTCAATACGCCATTTTATTATATTGATTATACGTTGGCACAAATTTGTGCATTTCAGTTTTGGCAAGCTGATGTAAAAAATCATAAATCAGCGTGGCAAAAATATGTGCGTTTGTGTAAAAAAGGCGGAAGTGAATCGTTTCTAAAATTGGTTGAGATTGCAGGATTGAAATCACCTTTCGATGCCAAAACGATTGAAAAAACGATTAAACACGTAAAGAAAGAATTATTTTCGGTTGATGATGCTAAATTTTAAATCAACTTGCACACAATATGGCATCAATCTCGCCTGCACTCATTTTAGTTTTAATCATTTGTTATTTTGCTTTTCTTATTCTTGTTTCTTATCTGACATCAAAAGATAACGACAACGCAGGTTTCTTTTCAGCCGACAGAAAATCGCCTTGGTGGCTTATCGCGTTTGGAATGATTGGTACGAGTATTTCTGGTGTAACGTTTATTAGCGTTCCCGGTTATGTGAGTTCGTCGGCGATGAGTTATATGCAAGTCGTTTTTGGATATTTGGTCGGTTATTTAGTGATTGCACTCATCTTGCTCCCGATGTACTACCGATTAAATCTGATTTCAATTTACAGTTATTTGGGTAAACGGTTTGGCGAAACAAGCTATAAAACTGGTTCGAGTTTTTTTATGCTCAGTCGCGTTGTCGGTTCAAGCTTGCGTTTGTTTTTAATGGCAAAAGTCATTCACTCTTTCGTGATTGAACCATTATTTCATTTACCATTTTTCGTAACGGCATTTATTATCATTGCTTTAATTTGGACTTACACTTATAAAGGTGGCGTAAAAACAATTATCTGGACAGATACATTCCACACTTTTTTTCTCGTTTCTTCTTT
>JAYVVO010000483.1:0-3205 GCA_043786955.1 Saprospiraceae bacterium | reverse complement strand
CATACATATCGCTCACACCTTGAACGATATTTTTTTGTTGGAGCGAAGTTTTATCATAAAACTTAACGATGATGTTATCTAAATCGGTTTCGTTGTCTTCAAGACCGAATACCCGCACTTTTTTTATACCAATTTCATCCGAAAAATTTAGCCCTTTTGTTCTCGAAAATTTTGTCGGATAAATTCCTGCATCGTGTTGAATTTGAGCAATTTCGCGCAATTGTGGCAGAATCTTTTCTACAATGCCATTTCCAATTTTAATAATCGGTCGTGCTTTTTTAAAATCGGTCGTAGAAAATTTTGCTTCATTGAGCGATCTGTCGAAATCAGCGAGGACTGAGCATAATTTTTTTTGTAGTTCGCTGTCCGTAATGCGGTTAAAACTTGCCGTTTGGTACAACATTTTAATCAGCGAGTTAAGCTCATCCTTCGCGTATAATTTTCCGCCTGTATAACCACCGATGACTAAATCGGCACCCATACTGCGCAAAATATCAACAGGAAAATTTTTAACTAATCCACCATCAACTAATAAATGACCGTCGCGTTCAATCGGTGAAAAAAAAGTTGGGATAGACATACTAGCACGCAAAGCGGTTCCAAGATTTCCTTTATCTATCACATACGGCTCACCCGTTAAAATATCGGCACCCATGCACTTAAACGGAATCGGAAATTTATTAAAATCAGTAATATGCGCCGCGCGAAAAGTTAGTTTTTGCAAAAAAGCCAACAGCGCATGACCTTCAACAACACCCGTCGGAATTTCTACGCCCGATTTTGAAACAGGCAATTCGACTAAGTAGCGCGCATACTCCGCTTTTTCATCAACGGTTACTTCGTTCAGCGGTAGCGTGTTCGAGAGTAGATTATCCCAATCTACATTCGAGATAAGTGAATCGAGTTCGTTCCCCGAATAACCAATAGCGTATAAACCACCGATGATACTTCCCATACTCGTGCCAGTGATGCAATCAATTTTAATACCGAGCGAATCAATCGCTTTTAATAAACTGATATGCGCAATGCCTTTCGCACCACCACCACTTAAACACAAACCCACTTTCGGGATTTTTGGTGCGGCTTTTTTGACGGATTGTGAAAAAGCATTTAAATAGAAGAAGAGAAGAAGAACGCCTGCGATATATTTTTTCATTGCACTCGCTGAATTTTGCGAAACAAAATTACATCAGAAAATATAGATTTTTTAATAAGGTGACGGCAAGTTAGAGTATGTTTAATTTTTTGGATCAAAAAATTAAACATACTCTAAAATTATTATTGTAATAACAAATTTCATAAGCTTGAGTCCTTGATTAATTTTATAAGATTGGCGAATCAGATTCAAAATATTGAAAAAAATAGTAAGTAAACATATGTTTTTAGATTTCAGATTTAAGTAAAGTTGCTTAGACAATTTTAAAACTTCCTAAAACAATCAAACCTTTATATTTTAATCAACAACCATCATTTTTAGTAAATCTAACTAAACCCTATCTAATTAATATTGTTATCTATTTTTAACTTCATCGGCGCAATTTGTTCGCGTTGATGGTAATTTTGCGTTTTAGAAATAAAAATTCGACATGGCAGATATTAGAGCAGAAGCAAAAAAAAGGATTTTGTTACTCGATGGTGCGACGGGTTCGCTGTTGCAGCAATATAAGTTGACAGAAAAAGACTTTCGCGGCGAGCGATTTAAACATTTTCACCGCGATATTCAAGGCAATAATGATATTTTGTGTCTGACGCGACCAGATATTATTGAAGCGGTGCACCGCGCGTACTTGGAAGTGGGCGCAGATATCATTGAAACCAATACTTTTAACGCCACCCGTATTTCGCAAGCTGATTACGAGATGGAAGGTTTAGCGTATGAAATTAATTTGGCGGCGGCGAGTATTGCGCGTCGCGTTGCAGATGAGTTTACAAAAGCGAATCCCAAAAAACCGCGCTTTGTAGCGGGTGCACTTGGACCAACGAATAAAACACTTTCGCTTTCCCCCGATGTAAACGACCCTGGTTTTCGTGCCATCACTTTCGATGAATTGGTGGAGGCGTATATGGAACAAATTGCAGGTTTGGTTGATGGCGGTGTAGATATTTTATTGATTGAAACTATCTTCGATACGCTCAATTGCAAGGCGGCAATTTATGCGATTGCGAAATACTTTGATGCAGGGACGTTGCCTGCAAAGTCCCTACCTGTCATGATTTCCGGTACAATCACTGACGCATCGGGCAGAACGTTATCGGGTCAAACGGTAGAATCGTTTTATATTTCTATAAAACACTGCCCAAATTTATTGAGTGTTGGTTTGAATTGCGCGCTCGGTGCAGCCGAAATGCGACCACACATTGAGGCACTTTCCAAAATGGCAAATCTTTTAGTGTCTGCATATCCGAATGCAGGTTTACCGAATGAGTTTGGCGAATACGACCAAACGGCGGAAGAGATGGTGGTGTATATTCGCGATTATGTGTCGTCAGGATTTGTAAATATTATTGGCGGTTGTTGCGGTACAACACCGAATCATATAAAATTAATGGCGCGCGGTATTGATGGCGTGAGGCCACGCAAAATTCCGAAAGCACAAAACGTGAGTATGTTTTCGGGTTTAGAACCACTTATTATTCGCAAAGGTGCTCGATTTATAAATATTGGCGAGCGCACAAACGTAACAGGTAGTAAAGAATTTGCGCGATTGATCAAATCGGGTGATTTTGGAGCGGCAGTGCGTGTAGCGAAACAACAAGTGGAAGGTGGCGCGCAAATTATTGACGTAAACATGGATGAAGGTTTGCTCGACTCGAAGCAAGCGATGGTGACCTTTTTAAATCTCATCATGGCTGAACCTGATATTGCGAAATTACCCGTCATGATTGATTCCTCTAAATTTGATGTTATTGAAGCGGGTTTGCAATGCGTACAAGGCAAGTGTATCGTCAATTCTATTTCGATGAAAGAAGGCGAAGAAAAATTTATTCAACAAGCAACGATTGTGCGTCGTTATGGTGCAGCAGCAGTAGTAATGGCGTTCGATGAACTCGGTCAAGCCGATACTAAAAAACGCAAAGTCGAAATTTGCAAACGCGCCTACGATATTTTGGTGCATCAAGTCGGCTTCGATCCGCACGATATAATTTTCGATCCGAATATTTTTGCCGTTGCAACGGGTATTGAAGAACACAATGAGTATGCTAT
>JAYVVO010000482.1:0-9022 GCA_043786955.1 Saprospiraceae bacterium | reverse complement strand
CTGACGGTTGGACGGATCAACAAATTGGAAACATTGCAGCAGGAAGTTTGGAAGATAATGTTGTAGGTGTAAGTTCAAAAGGTATTCGCACGCAACTCGGTGAATATTTCACGGATTATTGGGGAGCAGATATTCGCAAACCTGCGTTCGAGCATTTCAGAAATATTGATTTACAGGATATAGTTTTGAATGTTGGCTATCCGAAAGATGCGCACCAAGATACATCAATGTTTTGCTACAATCAACGGTCTGAACTTTTCAAAAATATGTACACAGATATTTGGGATAGTGGCGCAGACGGAACACCTGTTAACGATTCAAATTATATTGCGCGCTATTTTTACGATTTAGCTGTGAATTATAAAAACACCGTTAAATATTGGGAAATTTGGGACACACCAGGTTGGGATATTGAAGGACGCAATGGTTATAAAAAACCTGGAGAGGAAGGCAATTGGTGGCAAACTGATCCTGACCCTTGCGAGTTGGGCGTATTTTCGTCGGTACAAAACATTGTTAGAATGTATCGTATCGCTTATGAAGTAATTAAATCAGTTGACCCGAATGCGTACATCGTTTTTAGTGGCGCAGGGAATGCAAGTTTTTTTGATGCTATAAATAGAAATACCGACAATCCAGAAGGTGGAAAAATTTCAAAACAATTTCCACTTAAAGGTGGCGCGTATTTCGATGCTGTTTCTTATACGGTTTCACCGTTGTACGATGGCAGTTTACTGAAATACAATAAAGATTTAGGCTATTTTCAAAATTTTAGAAACACGGATTTTGCCGTTCAAAGCGTCATCAATAGAAAAAATGATTTAGAAACTGTTTCTCTAAAGTATGGTTTTGATGGTTTGCAATATCCTAAAAAGAAATTTATTATCAGTGAAATAAATGTGCCGCGCAAAGCCCTCGGCTCGACGAATTGGGGAAGTGATGAGATTCAGAGGAATTTTATCGTTAAATCATACATAACAGCAGCGGCGAATAATATTATACAAATGCACGTCAAAAATATTACAGAAGAAACGAGTATTGAATCGGCTACAGATGGTTCACAAGTTCAAGGTTTGTATAAAGTTTTACTCCAAAAACCTTATACTCAAACTCTTAATATTGAAGGCATAGCATTTAAAAGCACGAGCGATATTTTGTACGGAAGTATTTACGATTCTGTAAAAACTAAAGCCATGAATTTACTTACAGGTATAAAAGGTGCAGCGTTTAAACACTACAACGGAAAATATACTTATACTTTGTGGGGTGAAAGCACACAAGATTTAGTCGAGTTTTCAAACGTGAATTATACTTTTCCAGCTAATTTTACGCAAATGCCTTTATATAAACGCGAATGGAGTTTTAGTAACGATAATAAAGTTACGACAATTACAAATGCTACACTACAACTCGGCACCACACCTATTTTTCTTTCTGAAGATACTAATATCGTAAAACCGCCCGTTGCAGCTTTTTTAACCGATTCAACTAAAGGTTGCGCGCCGTTTGTCGTGCATTACCATAATAAATCGAGCGAAAATGGCACGCTATTGTGGCAGTTCGATGGCGGCACACCTGTGACTTCTACTTCAACTGATCCAACAGTTACTTACAGCGCGATAGGCAATTACACCGTTCGATTGACATCAACCAATGCCGTATCTAATACTTATAATGAAAAAACGAGTCTTATAAACATTCAGCCCAAGCCAAAAGCCGATTTTAGTTTTACACGCGGTAATAATTCGCGTAGTGTGCAATTTGTAAACAACACCGCCAATTCCTACACAATGATTTGGGATTTTGGCGACGGTACACCATTCGATCAAACTTTAAATCCATTGCATTTTTATTCGGCTGTTAAGGTTTACACCGTCAAACTCATCGCACAAAACTTGTGTGGTAATGATACTATTGTCAAAAAAGTCAATCTACTCACTACAACAAACGATGTCATTGAAAATCATAATTGGAATTGCCAACCTAATCCCGTGAGCGATGTTTTAACCATTAACTTAGACATTGCGCAAAATACTAGCACCAGCATTTTTATTGGCGATTTATTAGGTCGCGTTATAGAGACGGTACACGCAACGTCTAATTTAGTTGCTGGCAAACATATTTTTAGTATTGACTTGGGCGCGGTATCATCGGGTGTATATTTGGTTTTTTGCAATCAAAATGGTGTTCTAACTTCGAAGAAGATTGTTAAAATGTGACCGATTCTTTTCACATTAATTGTAATTTTCGGTTAAAAAGTTTAACAAAATCTCAAAGCGTAAATTCAGTATTTGGTGAGACTGATAATATCTAAAATTTCGAGAATAATATCCTTAAACCAAAACCTACCCAATTGAAAATTCATTTTTCACCTTTTGGATTCTGACTTTTGTATCTGAGGTAATTATCAATTTTTGTAAACAAAAAATTTAACAAAACTTTACAAAAAAAGAATAAAATAATACTTGATGCGCTTATAAATAATGCCTAACTTTGGCGTGTTTATTTTACCTCTCATTTTCGAATCAATGACCAATACCTTGAACGCGCCTATTCCGAAAATTTACGAAAAAGCGCAAGATTTTTTACCACTTAATGGAACAGATTACATCGAATTTTACGTGAGCAACGCAAAGCAAGCTGCTTATTTTTATCAAACGGCTTTTGGATTTCAGCCAGTTGCTTACGCAGGTTTAGAAACAGGATTGCGCGATCGAGAATCTTACGTCGTTCAGCAAGATAATATACGGTTGGTACTCACTTCGCCGCTCAAAAGCGGGACTGAAATCGGTAAACACATTGACGCACACGGCGATGCAATAAAAGTTGTTGCGCTTTGGGTAAATGATGCAGAATATTCATATAAGGAAACCATGCGACGCGGCGCGAAATCATATTTTGAACCTATAATTGAAGAAGATGCCTTCGGAAAAGTAAAACGCGCGGGAATTTATTCGTATGGCGAAACGGTTCACATTTTTGTAGAGCGCAGTGCATACAATGGCGTTTTTTTGCCCAATTATAGAGCTTGGAATCCAAGTTATAAACCGCAAAGCACTGGGTTAAAATTTATTGACCATGTAGTTGGGAATGTCGAACTCGGAAAAATGAACGAGTGGATAAAATTTTACAGCGATGTCATGGGATTTACGCAAATCGTTTCTTTCGACGATAATGATATTTCGACAGAATACACGGCGTTGATGAGCAAAGTAGTTGCAAATGGCAACGGAAGAATTAAATTACCCATCAATGAACCTGCTGAAGGTTTAAAAAAATCGCAAATAGACGAATATTTAGATTTTCATGAAAGTCCTGGCGTTCAACATTTAGCATTAGCGACGGATGATATAGTGGCAACTGTTACTGAATTGCGCAAACGTGGCATTGAATTTTTGCGCGTTCCCGATACGTATTACGATGGTTTAATGGCACGTGTGGGGAATATTAAAGAAGATATTGCAGATTTAAAAGCACTTAATATTTTAGTGGATAGAGATGATGAGGGTTATCTACTTCAAATATTTACTAAACCGTTAGAACCTCGACCAACTATTTTTTTTGAAATTATTCAGCGGCGCGGCGCAACATCGTTTGGTAAAGGTAATTTTAAAGCTTTGTTTGAATCTATTGAACGCGAGCAAGCGTTGCGCGGAACACTTTAGTTGAAAGTTGTTAGTTGACAGTTGACAGTCGCAAATCCCTATCAACTAACAACTGTCAACTGTAAACCATAAACTATGCTTTATCATAAACTTGGAAAATTTCCGCCTAAAAAGCACACGCAATTTCGCAACGCCGAGGGTAAGTTGTATTACGAGCAACTTTTTGGTACTATCGGATTCGAGGGAATGTCAACGCTTATGTATCAAGTGCACCGACCGACGATGGTGAAAGAAGTTTTATCTGAAATAGACGTGGCACCTAAAATTGCAGTGCCTAAAAATATAAAAGCGCGTTTGCTGAAAGGATTTGAAGTTAAACCTGCAAACGATTATTTAGATAGTAGAAAACCGCTTTTAGTTAACGCAGATATTCATATTGGTTTAGCTGCGCCAAAAAATTCATTGACTGAATATTTTTTTAAAAATGCCGATGCCGATGAAATGCTTTTTATTCATCGCGGGTCAGGAATTTTGCGAACGCAGTTGGGTAATATTTCATTCGAGTACGGCGACTACTTAATTATTCCACGTGGCATGATTTACCAAATTCATTTTAATACCACAGATAATCGCATCCTTTACGCCGAAAGTTTTCATCCTATTTATACACCCAAACGTTACCGCAATTATTTTGGTCAGCTTTTAGAACATTCGCCTTATTGCGAACGCGATATAAAACTACCAGAAAATTTGGAAACGCACGACGAAAAAGGCGACTTCATTTTAAAAATAAAAAAGCAAGGCGTTTTATATGAAATGCTTTATCCAACGCATCCTTTTGATGTTATTGGTTGGGACGGTTATAATTTTCCTTATGGTTTTTCGATCCATAATTTTGAACCCATTACAGGTCGCGTACACCAACCGCCACCAGTGCATCAAACGTTTGAAACAAAAGCATTTGTCGTTTGCTCGTTTTGTCCGCGTTTGTACGATTATCATCCGCTCTCTATTCCTGCGCCATACAACCATTCTAATATAGACTCGGATGAAATGTTGTATTATGTTGATGGTGATTTTATGAGTCGCAACAACATAGAGCAAGGTCATATCACATTGCATCCAAGTGGTATTCCCCATGGACCAGCGCCTGGTGCATATGAGCGAAGTATCGGTAAAACAAAAACCGAAGAATTAGCAGTAATGATAGATACTTTTAGACCTTTAAGTATCACTACCGATGCGCTAAAAATTGATGACGGTATATATTATCAGAGTTGGTTAGAGTAGTTTTATTTAAAATTCATTTTAATGTCAACGATACCAGCGAACGAAAACTCACCACGGTTTACGATTCACAATATTCCATTTGGTATTTTTAATGTAAAAAACCAAAAGAAACGCGTTGCTACAATTATTGGCAATGCTGTGGTTGATGTTTTTGCTTTATCAGAATTGGGTTATTTCAACGACTTGAATATTAGGAAATCCGTTTTTAGAAATGACTATTTAAACGATTTTATCGCGCTCGGTAAAACCAAAACGAATGCTGTTAGGTTGAGGCTGCAAGAAATATTATTAAATACTCAAAAAATCCCTGCCTCCGTTTTTTATCCTGAAAGTACGGTCAGTTTACATTTACCGATAAAGATTGGCGATTACACCGATTTTTATTCATCCGAACAACACGCCTTTAATGTAGGTTCTATGTTTCGCAATCCAGAAAATGCTTTATTACCCAACTGGAAACATATTCCTGTAGCGTATCATGGCAGAGCGAGTTCAATATTTGTTTCAGGTACAAATTTCCATCGCCCAAAAGGTCAAATTTGTCCAGATGAATCTCAACCGCCGCTATTTTCTGCAACCAATCGTTTGGATTTTGAAGTAGAAATGGCAACTGTGATGGGGAGTGGCAATTTAATTGGTGATTGTATTAATGTTGACGATGCCGAAAATTACGTCTTCGGCTTTCAATTATTTAACGATTGGTCTGCGCGCGATATTCAGAAATGGGAGTATGTGCCACTCGGTCCGTTTTTAGCTAAAAATTTCTTTTCATCCGTTTCGCCTTGGGTAATTCCTATTGAAGCACTCGAACCTTTCAGAATTACCTCTGAACCTCAAATTCCAGAAGTTTTACCTTATTTAAAAGAAAAAAATAGACGCCGTTTTGACGTTCAGTTGGAAGTTTTACTCTTACCTAAACACTCAACTAATAGTCAGTCTTCTGAAAATATTTTATCACAAACCAATTTCAAAAATATGTATTGGTCTGTTGCGCAACAAATAGCGCATCACACAGTGAATGGATGCAATTTAAATATTGGAGACGTTTTGGCATCAGGTACAATTTCAGGTACGGCGCCCAATAGTTTTGGTTCTATGTTAGAATTAACGTGGGGAGGGAAAAATCCTATTACTTTATCAGATGGTACGGAACGCAAATTTATTGAAGATGGCGACACTCTTATCATAAGAGGTTTTGCCGAAAAAAACGGTATTCGAGTTGATTTTGGTGAAGTCCGAAATACCGTTTTACCCGTCAAATAAAAACAAAAAATAAATCTAAAACACCATTTCAGGAATTTCACCTTCTATAATTAATTTTCCTTCCGTCGCGCGTTTCACGTCTTCAACACTTATGCCCGGTGCAGTTTCTAATAATTTGAAACCACCCTCTGGCAAAACTTCGAGTACAGCTAATTCGGTAACAATTTTTTTAACGCAGCCAATACCTGTCAGTGGCAAGTCACAATTTTTAAGCAATTTAGACTTTCCATCTTTACTCACGTGTTGCATAGCGACAATAATATTTTTTGCGGAAGCAACCAGATCCATCGCACCTCCCATACCTTTTACCATTTTTCCTGGAATTTTCCAATTGGCAATATCGCCATTTTCAGAAACCTCCATCGCACCTAAAATTGTTAAATCAACGTGCCTACCGCGAATCATAGCAAAACTTTCTGCCGAACTAAACAGCGCCGAGCCTTCGAGCATTGTCACGGTTTGTTTACCTGCGTTTATTAAATCGGCATCGACTTTATCTTCTGTCGGAAAAGGACCAATGCCGAGTAAACCATTCTCCGATTGTAAAACAACGTTGATGTTTTTAGGAATATAATTCGCGACAAGTGTCGGTATGCCAATACCAAGATTGACGTAATAACCATCTTTCAATTCTTTAGCGATGCGCTGTGCTATGTGGGTTTTACCAATACCAAACTTTGGTGGGTCAACTATGTGCTTCGAGCTATTAGCTTCTAATTGCGAGCGAGGCTCCTGGCTCAAAGCTGATGGCTCAAGGCTAATTGTGCGCTGTTCAATCCGCTTTTCATATTTTTTCCCTTGAAAAATCCGCTGCACATAAATTCCTGGCACATGAATATCGTTCGGATTGAGTTTGCCTTCGGGTACTAATTTTTCGACTTCGGCAATCGTAATTTTTCCTGCGGTTGCCATCATCGGATTAAAATTGCGCGCGGTTCCCTTAAAAATTAAGTTACCTGCCGTATCGCCTTTCCAAGCTTTAACAATCGCAAAATCAGCAGTTAAGCCCAACTCCATGAGGTATTTTTTGCCGTTAAATTCGCGCACTTCCTTTCCAACTGCTACCTCTGTGCCAACACCCGCTGGCGTAAAAAACGCGGGAATACCTGCGCCACCAGCGCGAATACGCTCCGCTAAAGTTCCTTGCGGCAGTAATTCAACTTCTAATTCGCCCGTTAAAAACTGGCGTTCAAATTCATGATTTTCACCGACGTAGGAAGAAATCATTTTTTTTACTTGTCGCGTTTTGAGCATCAAACCAATGCCAAAATCGTCAACGCCAGCGTTATTGGATATGCACGTTAAATTTTTCACGCCCGATTTCAACAGCGCCGTGATACAATTTTCAGGAATTCCACACAATCCAAATCCACCAAGCATCAACACTGCACCATCTTTAATATCTTGAACGGCGATATCGGCATCTTTCACTACTTTGTTTATCATTGTTTGATTAGAATTTTATAGAATTTACAAATTTACAGAATTAAATCAGAATTTATAGAATCAACCTTTAGGTAATTCTCTAATTGTGTAAATTCTAATCAAATAATTCCCTCCCTAATAATATCGTGTAGGTGCACCATGCCGATATATTTATTTTTATCGAGAACAATGATTTGTGAAATGCGCGCTATTTCCATAAATCGAAGCGCATCAACAGCTAAAGTTTCAGGCGCAATAGTTTTAGGATTTTTGGACATAAAATCTGCAGCGCACGTAGAGCTATCAAAAATAGTAGTACCACTATCTATGACTGCTCTACTTTCAAGTAATCTTCTCAAATCACCATCCGTAATAATGCCCACTACTTTATTTTCTGTGTCTAAAACTGCAGTTGCACCTAAACGGGATTTAGAAATTTCGATAATTATTTTTGAAAGGGGTGTATCTATTCTAACGGCTGGCGCGCCATGTTGTTTACACAAATGTTCGCAACGGACAGAAAGTTGCTTGCCGAGTGCACCTGCAGGATGTAATTGCGCGAAATGTTGCGCAGTAAATCCGCGCAATCGCAATAATGCCATTGCTAAAATATCGCCCATAACCATCTGTGCTGTTGTTGATGCTGTCGGAGCTAAATTATTTGGGTCGGCTTCTTTTCCGATTGGTGTATGCAAAATATAATCTGCGTGTTTGGCTAAATACGATTGTTTATTACTTACAACCGCAACTAAAGTATTTCGCAAATTTTTTAAAAAAGGGACTAATAATTTTAACTCTGAAGATTCACCCGATTTTGAAAGACATAAAACGATATCGTTCGATTGTATCATACCTAAATCGCCGTGCAGTGCATCGGAGGCATGCATAAAAATGGAAGCAGTACCCGTAGAATTAAACGTTGCAACAATTTTTTGTGCTACGATACCACTCTTACCAACACCCGTTACAACAATTCGCCCCGAAGTTTTGTAAAATAGTTCGACAATAGAAATAAAACTTTCATCAAAAACGCTGTACAAATTATTCAGCGTTTCAATTTCTATTTTCAAAGTTTGTTGCGCCGTTTCGCGAATTATATTTTCCATTTACGGTACTTTTGTTTTAGTTCTATCATATTTAAATTTAGAAAGATTGCCTCCAATAGAACCAAAAATTAATTTATGTTTTTCAGAACTAATAAAGAGGGTTTTATTATCGCTTTTTGAAAAACACAAACCTTCGCGTTGCGCTAACTGATAGAGTTTTAAATCGAATCGCTTTTGTCTTCCTTCCCAAAAATTATTATTTTTAAAATCGCTGAACACCCAAATTGTTCTGTATGCTAAAAGTGCAACCGTTTTTCCATCGGGCGTTTGCGCTGCAGAAGTTATAGCCCCTTTCCATTTAGAAGTCTCATCAGTTTTAAAGCTATAAACAAA
>JAYVVO010000481.1:0-3217 GCA_043786955.1 Saprospiraceae bacterium | reverse complement strand
CGTAATTGATTTGTATGTAAAAAGGCGCACTTCTTTACTTTTTAACTTTTAGTTCAAGTGTTGTTTCTATTTCAAGCGCAATAAGCATAATTTTGTATGATAATAAGAAATCGAATTTTAAATCGAAAATTAATTTCCCTAATTTAATAAATCTTGCTAAAAAATGATTTTTCCAGAATATGATGTCATTGTAGTTGGTGCAGGTCACGCAGGTTGTGAAGCTGCGGTGGGTGCTGCAAATATGGGATCTAAAGTGTTGCTAGTCACTATGAATATGCAAACCATTGCACAAATGAGTTGTAATCCTGCTATGGGTGGTGTAGCAAAAGGACAAATTGTGCGCGAGATTGATGCACTGTGCGGTTATTCAGGAGTTGTTACAGATCATACTATGGTGCAATTCAGAATGTTGAATTTGTCGAAAGGTCCTGCGATGTGGTCGCCGCGTGCACAAAGCGATAGAATGTTATTTGCACATAAATGGCGGATGATGTTGGAACAACACCCGGATATTGATTTTTGGCAAGACATGGCAAACGCTATTTTAGTTAAAGATGGTCGCGTATGCGGTATTCAGACAGGTATGGGTGTTGAGATAAAATCGAAAGCAGTGGTTTTAACCAACGGTACGTTTTTAAATGGCATCATTCACATTGGTGAAAAACAAATTGGCGGTGGTCGCGCGGGTGAATCTGCTGCACGTGGCATTACAGAACAACTCGTTAGTTTAGGTTTTGAATCGGGCAGAATGAAAACAGGAACGCCACCGCGTATTGATGGTCGCACGCTGAATTACGGTAGAATGGAAGTGCAACACGGCGACGAAAATCCATCGAAATTTTCTTATACCGATACGCCACAACTCAAAAAACAATTGCCTTGTCATATCACTTATACGAACGAAGCGGTGCATGAAATGCTCAAAACGGGTTTTTCGCGCTCTCCGATGTTTAATGGTAGAATTCAAGGATTAGGACCGAGGTATTGCCCAAGTATCGAAGATAAAATTAATCGCTTCGCTGATAAGGAACGGCATCAACTTTTCGTCGAACCCGAAGGTTGGGAAACGTGTGAGATTTACGTGAACGGATTTTCATCATCTTTGCCTGAAGATGTACAGTTCAAAGCATTGAAACTTATTCCTGGTTTTGAAGATGTTAAAATGTTCCGCCCAGGCTATGCGATTGAGTACGATTATTTTCCGCCGCAACAACTACAAGCGAATTTAGAAACGCGACTGATTAAAAATCTTTTTTTTGCAGGACAAATTAACGGTACAACTGGTTACGAAGAAGCCGCAGGTCAAGGTTTGATGGCAGGAATTAATGCGCATTTAGCGCACAAAGAAGAATCACCATTTATTTTGCAACGCAGCGAAGCGTATATCGGTGTATTGATTGACGATTTAATTACGAAAGGGACAGAAGAACCTTACAGAATGTTTACGAGTCGCGCAGAATATAGAATTTTATTACGCCAAGATAATGCCGATATTCGTTTAACACCTCTCGCCGAAAAACTTGGTTTGCGCGGCGCAACGGAGCGTATGGAACGTGTTGAAAAACGCAAAGCGAACGTGGTTAAAATTACAGAATTTTTAGGTAATACTTCTATCACACCTGATGATGTGAATGGCTATTTAGAAAGCGTTGGGAGTGAACAAATAGATAGGCGTGTGAGGCTGAATAAAATTTTGTTGCGACCATTTGTAAACATTGAAGGTTTACAAAATGCTATCCCGATTGTTAAAGAATTTACTGCAGGTTACAATTCTGAATCGCTATTGTTGGCAGAAACGGCATTGAAATATGAAAGTTATATCGGCAAGGAACAAGAAATGGCGGAAAAAATGATGCGCCTCGAAGATTTACATCTCAGCGATTCTTTTGATTATCATGCTATGCCTTCTTTGAGTATGGAAGCTCGCCTAAAATTGACAAAAATAAAACCGCGTTCCATCGGTCAAGCAAGTCGCATTAGTGGTGTTTCGCCTTCCGATATTTCTGTACTTCTGGTGTATTCAGGACGATGATTTCTTTTCTCTACATTTACGGGCAAACAGTTGTAAAATCGGCATCGAACGTACGCCAATCGCCCAAATTTAAATTCGGTAAAGATTGAATAGTACCAATGGCACGCGTAGTTTGCGCTGTTTTCATATCGAGTTGTAATCCAGCCTGATTTTGACCATCGGTTGTTAAAGCATCCGCACTGATAAAAAACTTTAAATGCTCTGTAATAGATTTTATTCCCCAACTTTGAAATGCCGCGGGTACATATAAGGGAATGTCGCGTTTGTTATTGTACTGTAACCAAACCGTTTCGTTGGGTTGTAAAAATTGATTGGGCAATAAAAAATTACTGATTGAAAAATCGCTGCAAAAATAAATACCACTGACAAAAAAAGGTTTTGTGCTTTTATTTGTCACACTTACCTGCATTATAACAGTGGAAGCTGCATCGGCTTGCGTGTAAGTTGGATTACTAATAGGCGCAGAATTAGCATCGCAAAAAGTAATTTTTAGGTCGTTATCCGAAAAATTTGAAAGCACATTATTGAATTCAATTTTATTGCGCCAATTTAAAACCGTTTCAACATCACCTAAAAATTGAACAGCAGCTGCACTGTCAATACCTGCAACGCGACGAAATAATGGATTACTCGACGTTACCGTCGTCAATCTGTAACTTCCGTCATAAGCGCGCACTACGTAATCGGCTAATTTTATATCGCTCACAAAATTTATTAGAACTGAATTAGACGCCGCCGTTTGGAAAACACTGTTGGCTTTCGAATCGCCGTCAGTGGCGATAAATATATTTCGCTTTTTAGTTTTAAAAGTTGAAGACCCCCAACTTTTTACGTTGGCACTAAACTGTTTGCTTGGGTCGAGGGTATCGAAACCTGCGACGGTAGAGTAACTGCCTTTTATAATTGTTGGTGAAATTGTTTTACCCAAACTCGGAATGTCAAAAACGGTATCTTTACCTACACCTAAAATATCACCCGCATTAATCGCCCAACCGATATTTTTTAATTTAGAAATGACGAAAGAAGAAGCAATTGGCGTATTGGTCAAAAAACGATTATCCGAATCTGCGGCAACAACATAAGTATCAAGCGAAGGCATCTGCTCATTCACGCGAAACTGTACACGCTGCCGTACGCGCTGAATCAATTCTTTATAACTAATTTTAGCGTTGGTTTCGGTTAAAA
>JAYVVO010000480.1:0-9077 GCA_043786955.1 Saprospiraceae bacterium | reverse complement strand
GCGCAAAAAAAAAGCATTACGTCGCACACTCGGCATTATAGATTATGTAACGATGCCCGTTTGTCGGACATTGCAACTCGTGAATTATCTCGGCGAAAAAAATGATACACCGTGTGGAAAATGCGATGTGTGCGTAGCAAATCGAAAAAAAGGTGAGACGTTACATGTAACGTCTCTACTCAGTCTGCAAAAAAAAATTCTCAAACTTTTAGAATTAGAACCTCACACATTGAGGGATATTGTCAAATCGTTTGCAGAGGAACAACAAACGGCTGTCGTTGAAGCATTGTCTTTTCTTTTAGATGAGGGAATGTGTTTTAAACAGAGTGCGTTTTTTACGTTGAAGGAAAAATGAAAAAAAAAATAATTTGCTCTGTAACGAACGATCTCAATTCAGATCGCAGAATGATACGTATTTGCTCGGCTTTGAGTGAAAATAATTACGACGTGCAACTCGTTGGACGCGAACAAAAAAAATCGGCACACATTATTTCACAGAAATTTGCGCAACACAGATTTAAATTGTGGTTCAACAGCGGAAAACTGTTTTACTTAAATTACAATGCGCGAGTATTTTTTTGGTTATTGTTTCAAAAATTCGAGGCGTTGTATGCCGTTGATTTAGATACGCTTGGCGCGTGTGCGTTAGCGATTTCTTTTAAAAAAACTTTCACTCACACCCATCCAAAACTTATTTTTGATGCGCACGAACTTTACACCGATACACCTGAAGTATTTAATCGCCCACTGATTCGCAAGATTTGGTTGGCAGTAGAAAAATTTGGCGTGCCGAAAACTGATGTGAGATTTACTGTCAGTGCAACAATTGCTGAAGAGTTATTTCATCGCTATGGCAAAAATTTTGAAGTTGTGCGCAATGCGCCACCTTTGAATTTTTACAAAAACAATGAAAATAATTTACAACCACGTTTCGACAAAAAAACTTTAATTTATGTTGGCAACTTAAACATTGGTCGTGGATTAGAAACAGCGATTGACGCTCTACCATTTTTACCGGGATATAAATTAGAAATTATCGGCGACGGTGTTTTGATGGAGCCACTTAAAACTTTAGCTACAAAACTAAAAGTGGCAGAACGCGTTATTTTTTACGGACATAAAAATCCAGACGCTATTCCAGAAATTTTGCAACGCGCCACTTTCGGTTTGCACATTTCAGAAAACATGGGTCGCAGTTACGAACTTTCGTTGGCGAATAAATTTTTCGATTACATTCATGCAGGTTTACCCGTCATTTTTACGGAGTTTGTTGAATACAAAACCATCAATACAGAATTTAATATCGGCGTGATGATTGAAAAAACGGACGTGCAACAATTGGTTAGAGTAATCTTGAATTTTGAAAATAATTTTAAAGCGTGGGACGTATTAGTTCAGAACTGCTATAGCGCACGCGAAGTTTTGAATTGGGAGGAAGAAGAAAAGACGCTGATAAATGCGCTGAATTTTTCACCTCAAAATGCACAAAACAGCACAAAAGGTTAATCATAAATATTTTATTCCTATCTTAGCACCTAAAACCATTACCTTATGTTACAAAAAATATACTTTTCATTTTTGCTTATTCTTTTCTCTCATCTTAAAACGATTGCGCAAACGAATGTCGCTCAGGAGCGTTGGGTAGATTCGATTTATAATTCGATGCCCGATACTGCGCGCATTGCGCAATTAATGATTATTCGCGCACACTCAAACTTAGGCGCTGACCACATTGCTAAAGTTGAAGATCAAATTAAACGTTATCAAGTTGGCGGATTATGTTTTTTTCAGGGTACGCCGGAAAAGCAAGCAGAGCTCACCAATCGCTATCAAGCCATATCGAAAGTGCCGCTTTTTGTGAGCATGGATGCAGAATGGGGCTTAAGTATGCGATTGAAAGAAACAGCGATTGCTTGGCCTAAACAAATGATGTTGGGCGCTATTCAGGATAATTCTTTGATTTATAAATTCGGTGCAGCGGTCGCTAAAGAATGCAAGCGAATTGGTGTGCAAATTAATTATGCACCCGATGCCGACGTGAATAATAATCCGAAAAATCCTGTTATCAATGAGCGTTCTTTCGGTGAAGACAAATTGAACGTAGCGACTAAGGCGTTTATGTACATGAAAGGAATGCAGGATAACGGTGTGATGGCGTGTGCTAAACATTTCCCTGGTCATGGCGACACGGACGTGGATAGTCATTTAGATTTACCAGTTATTTCTTACGATACAACTCGATTAAACAATATCGAACTCATGCCTTTTCGCGTGTTAAGCCAATTTGGAATAGGTTCAATGATGGTCGCGCATTTAGAAATACCTGCGTTAGACAATCGGATTAATACCCCCATGACTATTTCTCGCCCCGCTGTAACCGATTTATTGCGCAAAAAATTGGGTTATAACGGATTAATTTTTACGGATGGTCTTGAGATGAAAGGTCTTGCAAAATATTATACTTCGGCTGAATCATCGGCGCGCTGCATTCAAGCGGGAAACGATATGCTTTGCTTACCAGAGGATGTACCAGGTTCGATTGCAAAAATTTTAGAGTGGACGAAATCGGGTGATATTGATAGCAACCAAGTGCAAGCGAGTGTAAAACGCATTCTGCGCGCGAAGTATCAATACGGATTAACTAAAACGCCAAGCATTGATTTGTTTAATTTGCGCGACGACATTAACGGTATTGAAAGTAAAACGCTTAAACGCGAACTGATTAAAAATGCGCTCACCGTTGTGCGCTCACACGAAAAACTTATTCCTTTTAAAACGTATCAACCAGATAGTATTGCAACGCTTGGTTTTGGTGCCGATAGTTGGACTCCGTTTCAGTACATGCTCAACAACTACGGTTTGTTCAATCAACTCAATGCGTCTAAAAATTTAGACTCCACCAAAAAAGCTTTTTTAGTGGATTATTTGATAAAGAAAAAAATTGTCATCATTTCGCTACACGATATGAAACCAAATGCGAAAGATAATTTTGGTTTAACGCCGCTCGAAATTGATTTAGTGAACGAAGTCGCGCAAAAAACACAAGTCGTATTGGTCGTATTTGGCAATCCATACGCGTTAAAAAGTTTTGACGGCGTACAAAATGTTTTAGAATGTTATAACGAAGATAAAACAACGCAAGAAATAGCTGCAGAAGGTTTATTCGGTTTGTTTGAATTTAAAGGTAAACTTCCTGTTACTGCGAGCGATAAAGCGCAGCGTGGCATGGGTTTAAATACCACCAAAGTAAAAAATATTTTGGATTGGAACACCGACGTTCCAGAAATGGCGGGGGTGAATAGTAAAATTTTAAATAAAATTGATTCGATCGTTGATGATTTAATCTATCAACACGCTGCGCCAGGTTGTCAAGTGCTTGTCGCGAAAGATGGTCAAGTAGTTTATAATAAAGCCTTTGGCGATTATACTTACTTAAAAAACTTTCATCCCGTTGAGTTATCCAATATGTACGATTTAGCGTCAATCACAAAGTGTATGGCGACAACCGTCAGTTTAATGAAACTGTATGAAGAAGGAAAATTTTCACTCACCTCTAAATACGACGATTATTTACCGTACATACAACGCTCGAACAAAGCCAATATGTTGATGAAAGATGTGTTGGTGCATCAAGCAGGTTTATTGGCGTGGATTCCTTTTTATAAAGAAACGATGGATTCTATTAAAGATGAAGGTGCATGGCAAAAATATCCTTCACCGAAATATTATTTAGCGGAGCCCAAAGAAAATTATACCGTGCGTGTGGCTAAAAATTTATGGATGCGCGAAGATTATATGGACACGCTAAAAATGCGAATTGTAAAATCGAATTTACGCGAAAATAGAAATTATGTCTATTCCGATTTGGGTTTAATTCTTTTGACTGATGTTGTGAAAAGTATTACTGGAAAATCGCTCGATGTGTATGCGCACGATAATTTTTACGCGCCGCTTAAAATGAATCACACCCTATTTAATCCGATGACGCGCTATTCAGAATCAGACTGCGCACCGACAGATCGCGACAATTATTTCAGAATGCAACAAACGCAAGGTTACGTGCACGATATGGCAGCGGCAATGCTCGGCGGCGTTTCTGGTCATGCAGGTTTGTTTTCCAACACTTCCGATTTAGTAATTCTCTCACAAATGCTTTTGAATGAAGGCAATTACGGTGGCGTTCAATATTTTAAACCTGAAACGGTAAAATATTTTGCACAGAGACACGAAGGTTCGTCACGTCGCGGATATGGTTGGGATATGAAAGATTTAAACCCAGCGCACACACCCAATATGTCAACAGCGGCAAGCAACGAAACTTACGGACACACAGGTTTCACAGGTAATGCCCTCTACGTTGACCCCACGAATAAATTGATTTATATTTTCCTATCCAATCGTACTTATCCAGAGATGGATAATAATATTTTGACCGAAAAAGGCTACCGCTCTAAAATTCAAACGTTGATTTACGATGCGATTGTGAAATGATGCAAGTGTTTTTTCATCTTGAGGTTAGCGAATTCTTCATAAAAGACTAAAAATGATTAATAAGCACATCTTACACATCAATGTTATAATTCAAATCAAGCGCGTGAGCGACGCGCGTCGGAATATTTGATAAATTCGGTCAGTTTTGTAAAATCTGGACAGTCAGTTTTATCAAAAAAAGAATCTGTTGAGGGCAAAAAGCTTTTGGGTAAATTATTCTTTTCAATTTTCAAGCAGTTCAACCAGTTAAGGTCGTTGTCAATTTCTACGCTATAACAAAAAGTTTCAACCGACAAGAGTAAATCCAAATGCGTTATCTGTTCATTAATGAATTTATTCAATTGAGCTGTCGTGCTTCTATAAACTAACCACCGATTAACTTTTTTATCATTTCCGCTCCATAAAAATAAATAGGGTTGATAATCTTTTAAATTTAAAAATAACGACAATAACGGACCTTCATAGTTGACAAAGTCGCCTATTTGCACCAATCTATTTTTCAATTCATTACCATCAAAAGTTTTACCCGTTAATATTTCCATCATCATCTAAAATTATTGCAATACTAAGGACTTTTTTTGATAAATTGCTATGGATTAATAATTTCAGTTTTTAATAATAATTCCGCATTTTTAATATACGCAGAGAACAGTGAGCAATTTATTGAATCCTAATTTTTAATCCAATTTGCAATAGTTAATTGAATTTCAGATTGCCATGTCTTCACTAAATTATTTTTCAAACAGTTTTTAGGAATCGCTAATGTAATAACACTGCAATGTTTTTCAAGTTCGGTAGTGCCTTTATCAGGAGATAAAAAATTTCCAGAAATAATTTTTTCTTCGATGCCCGGATAAACTAAAGCAACTTTTTTTGCACCATAATATACGTGATAAACATACATTTGCCTTAAATCTTCAGCAGATGGATTATGACCGTTTAGGTTTTTCCATTTTGTATCTAAAACCGTATAGTTTTCACCGTTTCTTACAACAATATCAGGACGTATTTTTGACCGATTCCCATTTTCTGGTTTCCAAAAAAATTTAGAAGCCTGAGCTTTTAAAATTGAGCTTTGGTTTTTATTTTTTTGTAAGGTTACATATACAAATCGCTCCCAAAGTAAATTCATATCAAACATTAAAGCCAAAACGTGATTTCTTCCTTTGCTAACGTCTGGGTGGTATTTTAGCAATATTAGTTTTGAAATTTCAATTGCTTTTTTGTAGTGCTGATTTTTACGATTGAAATTCAGTTTTTCAAAAGTTGTTTCACTAACTTTAATTTCTGGCATTTCTGGAAACAATAAAAGCAATGCACCTATTCGGCTGTTTAGTGGCGCATTAGTGTTTATTTGCTTTAATAATCGAATTGTTTTATAAAGTATAAAATGCAAAGTATGTTCCACATCGTATGTCGTATGCCTAACAAAAAATCGTTCTTTATGAATAAGATTTTGTTGCAGGTGTTTGCTAAATTGTAAACTACCTTTCAATGCTGTAACATTGGCTTCTTTTTTTCGGTACTGTTTGACAAGTCCAGAATGGACTAAATATTCCACTTCTTTAACGAATAGTTCAAAATATAAATCCAGAATAGTGTTTGGTTTTATTTTCAGGTTGCTGGAACTGGTTTGTTTTACATCAAATCCACCAACGGCTCGGAGCATATCTATTAAAATATCACGCCATTTTTTCTCATCAATTTCAGAATGTGGATTATTATCTGCTTTTGGTAACACTTCAATTAATGTGTTGCCAACTTGAATAACGCCAACGTGTTCATTGAACTGAACACCATTATTAATTAGCTTAAAAAACGGAATACCATTTCCGTAATAACGCTGTAAGGCTTTTAATTGGTCATCAGAAATATTTTTATCTCCTTTGCCAACCAAAAGTTTTTCGTGTTCAAAAACTGTGATATGTAGTTTTGTTTTATTCAATTGTGTTTTTCATTAAAAGTTTTATTGCCTTTTGAAAAGTCATTGGAGCACCTTTAATTGAGTAATCGAGCTTATCATTTCTATAATCAATTATTTCAAAAACATTTCTTTCTTCAAAATCACTTGAATTATCATAATCGAAATCTGCAAACGAATCTGAAGTTTTATCCCATTCTTTTTGTTTCACAAAACCTTTGCCAAGTACTAATCCAATTTTTCCATAATCTCCAAAGAAATATTCTTGTAATAAAGGAATGATACATTTATAAAATGATTCAACGATTGAAATTTCATCTTTTGAAATAAAATAGGAATGTCCAATTAAATGGTCTTTATCTAATAATTTTTCGATCCTATGATTTATGGTTTTTAGAATTTCCCATGCTGGATAATCAAAAATTTTATTAGATAATTCTATTAAATCGTAATTCGGCGGCATTTCTTCAAAACTGAATCTTCTTCTCAAAGCTGTATCTAATGCTTCAACGCTTCTATCAGCAGTGTTCATTGTACCAATAATGTATAAGTTGGGTGGTACGCCAAACTTTTCTTTACTGTAAGGCAAAGTAACTTTCAAGACTTCGGGTTTCCCTAATCTTTTATCTTCTTCGATTAATGTGATTAGTTCGCCAAATATTGCTGAAACATTACCACGGTTAATTTCGTCGATTATGAGTACAAAATTATTATTATTCTTTTGGTTTGTACTAATTTGTAAATTTAGTTCAGCTTTCATGTAGCTCACAATCCCTAAAGCATAACCTTCCCACCCATCAAATTTATCAATTCCATTAGCAAATGCTCTAATTCCTTCTTTTGTAAATACTCCTTGATAATTTTTATTTTCAGAAGTAAATAATTTGAGACTTCCAACACTATTTACTCCTATCCAAAATGATTTTTTAGTTGATGTTCTCAATTCTAGCATTTCATCTTTTTCATTGGCAATTTTCAATAAAAGCATTTTGTATACTTCATCGAAATTTTCTATGGAAATATTGCTACCCGCTAATTTACAAATCTTTTTAAATATTCCATCTTGTACATCATAAGAAATATCTTTTGGCTTATTATTTAATTCACTGGGAACATCATTTTTATCTAAAGTTGTTGGTTTTATCCCTTCGATAAAATCTTCGTAACTCATACTTTGGTGAAAAGTAGTAAAAACTATTTGCCCATCTTTCAATTTTTTATCAAAGATTTCTTTTTGACGTTCCCTAAATTTAGCGGGGCTCTCACCTTCAGTTTTTGTAATATTCTCACCAAGAATTTCTAATGCTTTATTGATTGTATTGTATGTTTTTCCAGTTCCTGGAGGTCCAAAAAGAATTTGATTTAGCGATGGTTGCATTTTAATAATTTTATTTATTGAAGTATTATAATCGTCATTTATTTCGGAATTTGTAATAAATTTAATTCCAAAATAGGGTTCAAATATGAGCGTATTTGCTAAACTAATTTCTGTATTAGGTATCTGAATACATGAACTGCTTACATTAGGAGTCCACCATTTCGAATTCGAATCACTTTTTTCATACTTATTATTGATTTTTGCAAATGCAATTAAATCAAAACTCCTTTCTAACCAACCTTCTTTACCATAATCTTTGTAGCTGGACAGAGTTGCATTGTTTGAAATTTTACCAAGCAACTTAATTGCGTCATAACCATTTCCATAAGTCAAATAAAAAAAATCCCCAACATTAATTCTATTCAGAAAAATATTTCCTTGCGATTCTTTAGTTCTACCTTTTGGTGGACTGTCTTGATTAACTAAAATTTTTTTGAGTTCTATAAATTCTTGTAATGGAGGAAAAAAACGATTTCCCATTGATATTTTATAAACTGAAAAATTTTCAATATTGATCTCTTGAAATTGATTTGCTGCCATAAGTTTTTAGAATTTTAATGTTGAGTAGACTTTCATTTCCAAATTGTATTATAAAAATACAAATATACAAAAATGAATCAGAATTAGTGGAGTGGAAGGTTTTTTGCAGAAATTAAAATTGCTTTATCTTTGTGAAAAAGTTAGTTTTAGGTGCTGAGGTGAATAAAGCTTAATGAAAGTTATAGTTATAAATTTCACCAAATTAAATTCACACCCTAAGCATCAAATTCTTTATCTTTTGATATAACTTTGAGAATGTTCGATTGACTTTGGGCGATAATCATTCTATCAAATGGATCTTTGTGATGTATAGGCATTTCGCAAAGAATCAATGTATCTTTAGAAGTTAACCGACGCTTACCTTTTGCATTTTAGTTTTAAAGTTCATTCCGTAAAGAAAAATACTCGGAAAAATTGATACAACTCATTGCAGATTGCAAATATTAATTAATACACTTTCGTACTATTACTTGCAAATGTATAGCGACCTAAGTATCTTTGCATAACTATTTTAGAAATCATCAAAAGAACCTCAATGTCAAAATTTATTTTAACCAAAGCCAATACACGCGGTCATGCCGATCACGGTTGGCTCAATTCATATCACAGTTTTAGTTTTGCCAATTACTACAATCCAGAACGAATGAGTTTTGGTGCGCTCCGCGTTCTGAATGATGACACCGTTGCAGGTGGTCGCGGATTTAGTACGCATGCACACGATAATATGGAAATTATTTCCATTCCGCT
>JAYVVO010000479.1:0-9093 GCA_043786955.1 Saprospiraceae bacterium | reverse complement strand
GAAAGTTAATTTATGCGCAACTAATTTAAATAGATTTCTAAAATTATAGGATGGATAAGTTCAATAAAATAACTGAGTTAGTTCGATTTGACTGGTTTATCAAGTATATGTTTCGCGATAAATCAGATTTTGATATTCTCGAGGGCTTCTTGAGTGAATTACTAAATGAGGATATTAGAATATTGGAAATTTTAGAAAGTCAGAGTAATCAATCAAAAAGAAAGGATAAATTTAATCGAGTTGATATAATGATAAAAAACTCGAAGGGTGAATTGATTATCGTCGAGGTTCAAAACAATGAAGAGTACGATTATTTACAACGCATTTTGTACGGTACTTCAAAAACAATTGTCGAAAATATAGCTGCGGGGTAAAACGTATGCTCATGTAAAAAAAATACTTTCTGTGAGCGTGGTTTATTTCAAAGTTGCTCAAGGCGATGATTATATTTACCATGGTACAACAGCATTCAAAGGGATTCATAAAAATGATGAATTACTTCTTTCCAAAGAGTAAATTGATTTGTTCGGAAAGCAAAAATCCCAAGATTTATATCCTGAATATTATTTAATAAAAGCTGGAGATTTTAATGAGAATGCTGTTAACGACACTTTAGACGAGTGGGTATATTTTTTAAAAACGGGTAATGTTAAAGATGATTTTAAAGCAAAAGGAATAGATAAAGCAAAAGAAAAGCATATGAACATGATACAGAATATCTGCGCAGTGAAGCGAGTCGGGCGGAAACACAACTTAAAAAAGATCAGGATTTACTAAAAAAAGGCGCAATAGAAATCGCAAAAAATATGATTAAACTGAATTTAGGGGACAGTATTATTTCTGAATCTACTAAACTTTCAATGGTGCAAATTGAAGAGTTGAAAACGGATATTTTAAGAAATAAAAATTCAAATTAATTTGATTGATTTTAGCTAAATTTGCATAAATAATTTTGCTATGACAATAGGAAGTCTCGATAACGAAGTCTTTTTTAAAAAAGCCTTTACTGACCAAATTGTCTTCAGGGCTTTTGTGCACGATATTTTAGGAATTGATGTTGAACCAGAAAAAATTGAAACGGAAAAAGGTTTCCAACCCAAAGTTGGCAGCATAAATTTCAAGTATGATATTTTTGCAGAAGATAAAAAGAAACGAATTATAATCGAAATTCAAAAAGTGGAATACGATCATAATTTTGACAGATTTTTACATTATCATTTGCAAGCTATTACAGAACAACAGCGCAGTTCAACGGACTATTCGGTTGAAAAAACGGTCTATACTATTGTCGTAATGACAGCTCCGTACAGAATTAATGAAAGAACGCGTGAATTTTATAAAGATGAGGTTTTGATATCGAAACTAAATCCTAAAAATTTAAAGGGTGATGAGTTTAAAATTTTTAATCACGAACTTGTTTACCTTAATTCAAATTACAAAACCGATAATACACCACAGAATTATCGCGATTGGTTAGATTTAATTTATGAGAGCATTCATAGTCCAACGGCTCCAAAAATAAATTTTAATAACGAAGGGGTTAAGCGTGCTTCTGAAATAATAAATTACGATAACATCAGTCCCGAAGATTGGGAACAATCTAAAATAGAAGTTGGAAAACAAAAAGTAATTTTATTAGAAAGAGAAGCTGAGCGATTTGTTATTGCCAAAAAAATGATGAATTTAGAAATTGATGATGAAAAAATATCTAAAGCCACGGGACTTTCAATCTCTCAGGTTCAATGGTTGAGAGAAAATAAAGAAAATATTGAAGACTGATTTTTTTACTTCAAAATAGTTTTTCTACTCTGGTTTATACTTCGACTCCTCTAAAATTTTTTGCGCATCGTTTAGTTTAAGTAATTGCTCAAAAGTTGTTTCAGGATGACGATTCATGTAGCTGGCAATAATTTTATAACCGATGTAATTCGCAACTCTTCCAGGTGCTTCGGGCGGCATTCCGCCAGCATTAGGACTTGGATTTACCAATTTGCTAATTTTTTGAATTTCGGTGGAGTATAAAAGATTTTCTTTTAAAATTTGCGCCCAAATGCGCGTTTCGTTGTCGCGCGTCCATTCAAATTGTTTTTGCGTAAATGCCCACCGAATACTATCGGGCGTGTTGGGCAGCAGTGCTTCTAAAATATATTGCGTTCTACCATTCGCAAGCATTTGATCAAGCAACCTTTGATCGTGCGTCGCGGGTGAAATATCTAAAACGAGTCGCTCAAAAAAAGATTTAACCAAGTGCTGTGGTGTAAGCGTGCGTCGAATATACTGAAAGCGCAAATTTTCTATAAAATTATAAGCATAATGGTTTTCACCCAGAAAAAAATCTAATCCAATACCCATTGTGCTATCGCTCGGTGGGGTAATTCCATACGCATACATCGAAAAAAATGTAAAAACTTGAGGTATTTGTCGCGTTGGGAAATAATGTTTGTAGTAACCAAAACCTGCGTTAATTTCTTTTTGGTAGGGTGTGAAATCCTTGAAAACATTTTGAATCGTATCATATACGCGACGTACTTCTGCATCGCTCAAAAATCTGGGAAGTTCTTTAACGAATTGATGCGGTGCCGCGCCTGACATTATTTTTTCAAAATAAACGTTACAAATGTTTGGATAACGTTTTTGTAAGTCGGCAACTTCGGTAGTGAGTTTGAGCGTATCAAGTTTAAAAAGTGCTTGCTCGAAACGCGTTATCGGCACTTCTATTGGAGCTATATCTATTTTTGGAACAACATTTTTATTGGTTTCCTGTTTGCATTGAGAGAAAAGTAAGATAACAGACACGCAGAAAGTTGCAAAAGATGCGTTTTTCGGATTAATCATTTGTGTGTAAAGATTTTATATCCCGCATTAACGCAAAGCGTGTGAATTTTGTATGAAATATGTTTAATTTTGTAAAAATTTCATGTTATTTAAAACTTAATGTGAAGATTTTGTAAGTTAATATTAATTTTTATCCGTTATAAGGGCTTTGAGTTATGAGCATTGAGCGATGAGCTACTTTTTTTAAGCGTCTCATGGGTCAAAGCTAATAGGTCAAAGCTCAAAGCTATATTGTGCTCATTGAAGATAAAGAACACTCTCGGAAATCGCTTTTAGCGAAATTACCTATTTTTAAATCGCGTCGGTTTACTTTTGGGAGGGGTTTCTTTTTGTTTCTTAGATTGATACTTTTCATTTTCCTTTTATTTTTTGGTATTGTTACTCTCATTCAATGGTCGCCTGTCCAAAAACGTTTGGTTGATTATACTTCTAATTATTTTTCTAAAGCCTTAAATAGCACTGTTAAAATTGATGCACTTAATTTAAGTTTGTTAGGTACATTAAACATTCAGGGCGTTTATTTGAGTGAACAGAATGCACCAACCGATACTATACTTGCTATAAAGCTAATGACTGTGCAAGTTAATCCCACGTCTTTTATTTGGGGAGTAACGCAAATTAACCAATTGGTTATTTCTGATGCGAAAATAAATTTAAAACGCGCTTACAGCACTGAGAAATATAATTTTGATTTCATACTCGATTATTTTTCAGATAGAACTAAACCTCGACTACCCAATAAAGTAAATAAACCGCTACCAGATATTCGTTTTTCGCGAGTGCGCCTGCGCCATATTGATTTTAGCCTGGATGATAAATACGATGGTAAATTGCAGAAATTTAGTTGGGAAGACGCATTAGTGACAACCAATTTTGTGGATTTACCAAAGCGTTTGATTGACATTGCGAATGTCAATTTCAAGCAATTGTTTGTCAAAATTCAGGAAGTTCCTGAATCGTTTATAAATACGAAAAGAAAAGTTGAAGCAGATAAAAAACTTTTAGCCAATCCCGTAAGTCTTGATACGTCTAAAATTGATGCGTCCCTCATAACGCATAACGCAGCACTCATAAATGACAGCGTATCGATTGATAAACCCTTTAGGTTTTCGCTTGGCGCACTCACTGTGGAAAATAGTTCGCTCGTTGTTGATAAATATGACTCTCAAACTAAACGCGAACTAACGCCCCACAATATTGATTTTGACCACATGAAAGTTAACAATATTGATATTTTTGCGCACAATATTTTTTACTCCAACTGGATTTGGCAAGCAGTAATTGACGGCGTAAGTTGCAAAGAACAAAATGGTTTTGAAATTTTAAAATTTACCGTCGGCGATGTAAAAGTGACACCTACTCAGACAGATTTAATTGGTGTACGATTAGAAACACCGACAAGCGTTATCGGCGATACTTTCCGGATGTCTTACCAACATTTTCCTTCATTCCGAAACTTTAATAACGAAGTATTTATGGATGCGCACATCAACAATGCGCAAATTATGCTGGACGATATTATGGCTTTCGCACCCGATTTAGAGCGAAATAATTTTTTTAAAAAAAATAGAAAAGAGTTAGCTATTCTGAACGGTGACATAAAAGGTAGAGTTAACAATTTAAGCTTGAAGGCTTTTAAAATTGAAATGAAACAAAATTTCAACGCAGAAGGTGATTTTGATGCGCGCGATTTGACGAACTCGAATGAAACGTTTATTCATTTGGATTTAAAAGATTTAAAAACAGATGTTCTAACCTTGCGCTCGCTTATTCCGGATTTTAATTTAACTGAAAATTATAATAAACTCGGCAACTTAGATTTCGGTGGAGAATTTGTTGGATTTTATACAGACTTCACTGCTAAAGGTAAATTATCAACTGAACTGGGCGACGCTTTAGTGGATATGAAATTAGTGCCTGGCACAGATCTCAGCGAGTCAACAACCTACAGTGGTTTTATAGAACTTAAAGACTTTGAACTCGGCAACTTCACAGATAACACGGATATTGGTAAACTAAACATTCGGGCGGACATCATAAAAGGCTCGGGATTCAGTCGCGACAATTTATACCTTGATATCAATAGCACAATCTATAACCTGCAATATAAAAATTATGCTTACACCGATATTAATACAGTTGGTAATTTTAGCAAGAAAAAATTTGTAGGTAAAATAGAAAGTAAAGACCCGAATGCTGCATTTGTATTCGATGGCTACGCTGATATATCGGCTGGAAAACCTGTCTTTAATTTTAGTACGCGCGTTTTTAAAATTGATTTTAAACAATTGGGTTTAATGAAAGACGATATTGTCATTTCAGGTACAACCGATTTAAATTTTACGGGTGGCAGGCTTTCGGAACTATTGGGTGAGGCGCAGTTCAAAAATATAAAAGCGTTTAAAAACGGCAGCCAAGCATACATTGTTGATAGCTTAAGTTTGAATGTGTACGATAAAGACGATGGCACTAAAGAATGGCATATCGAATCAGATTTGGGACACGCGACGCTCGTTGGAAAATATAATATCGAGGATATACCCGATATTGTGTTGACACAACTGCAACGTTTTCATCCACGTCTTGTATCCGATCTAAAAATAACACCTAAACAAATAAACACGACAGCCACCTATTTTAGTTTTGATGTTCAGATAAACGATACAAAAAATTGGACACAACTCTTCGATCCTAAACTGGGTGCTTTTAAAGATTTAAGTTTAGACGGTAAATTTGATAACATTAGCAATGAATTTAATTTTAATATTGACTCTAAGGACAGTATCGTTTATGACAACATAAATATTCAAAACTTTAGTACAGTAGGTCGCGAAAAATTAGGTGGACTTACGTGGGATTTAACAACGCCGTCAATCAGCATTGGGGACAATACTTTTAACGATTTAACTTTTCAGAATTTTATTCAGGGCGATAGCGTAGAGTTTGGATTCACTTCGCGCAACTTAGCGCCCAAGTTTGCTGTGAAAGAAGTTTTTTTAAACGCGCTGCTTTCAAAAAGTGATTCATCGTACAGCCTAAGTTTTGGAACGCAACAATTCTCGAAACTTCAATTTTTTAACAATGAGTGGAAAATTGAAAAATCGAATAAAATAGAATTTTTTAAAGATAGTTTCGCGGTAAATAATTTCGACATCAATCACGATTCGGCGCATATCCTGCTCAAAAGTTTGGGTCGTCGCGGATTAGCCGCAGCGATTAATAATTTAGATATCGCATTTGTTGATTCATTTGTACGCGACCCACGATTTACCATACGCGGAAAATATCAATTCGATATGGCTTTCAGCGATGTTATCAATTTTAAAGATTACACTACACAACTACATCTCGATTCTTTTTTTGTAAAAAATGAATATCGCGGCGCAGCAAATATTTGTGCGAGTGGAAAAGATTTTCAAGAGCCAGTTACTTTTGATGCTCAGATTTTACGTGGCAACGAATCATTCGACGTGCTCGGCAAATATTATATCTCTGCGCGCGATAGTTTCGCGGCTAATTCGATTGACGTAACGGGTAATTTCAATAATTTTGATCTCGGTACACTGCATTATCTCATCGAAAATGGCGCGTCGGAAATGCGTGGTGGTTTAACGGGTGCACTGCGCGTTCACGGTCCACTTGAAAAAATAAATACCGACGGAGCGCTGCGTTTAAAAAATGGTCACGTTTTGGTAGATTATTTAAAACTCCCCCTCAATGTAAAAGACGCGCTCGTCACAGTAACCAATAATAAATTTGATGCGACCGGAGACACCATTTACGATAAATTTGGAAATTATGCGTTACTAACGGGTGGTTTAAAACACAATCGTTTCCAAAATTTTGGTTTAGATTTAAAAATGAATGCGCCTAATTTTTTATTTTTAGATACCAAACGCGAGGACAACGCTTTTTACTACGGCACAGGAATGGGTGCAGGTGAAGTGCAATTTTCAGGCGATTTCGACAGAGCGGACATTCGCATTCGCGCATCAGCAGGCAGAGGCACTTCGGTTGTTTTTCCTTTTGCGAGCGACCAAACGGTGAAAGAAGCGAGTTTTATAAATTTTAAAGGGAAAGTTAAAGCGTCGGTTGATTCCTCTCAAATAAAAAAACGTGTCAACGATATTACGGGTATCAACCTTGATATGAATATCAACATTCGACCAGAAGCAGAACTAACACTCATTTTTAACGAAGTTTCTGGCGATAAACTACATGGTTCAGGAACGGGCGATATTCATTTCGCGTTAAATCGCGCAGGTGCGATTACTATGGATGGCGAAGTGAATATCGAAAAAGGTAGTTACTCTTTTTCACTCCTTAATTTTGTGCAGAAGAATTTTGAACTTAAATCTGGCGGTTCAATTAGTTGGTCGGGTTCTCCGTTCGATGCCATAATAAATATTGAAGCCGCGTACAAAGGTTTGAATACATCGCCGTACAATTTAATTGCAGAATACGTCGAACGCGATGATCAATCTCAAAAGGAAAGTAAAAAATCTACACCCGTTGATTTAACACTCAAACTTTCAAACGCGCTACTGCATCCCGATATTAATTTTGATATCAACTTCCCGAACGTTACGGGCAACATTAAGAGTTACATAGAAAATAAACTTTCGCTTTTGCGCTCCGATCAAAACGAATTAAACAAACAAGTTTTTGGTTTAGTGGTCGTAGGCACTTTTCTCCCGCCCAATATTCAAACTATTGGTCAGTTGCAAAGTAGCGGAATTAATACTGCCACACAATCTATTTCAAGTTTTCTTTCCGATAAACTTAATAAAGTGCTGTCGGAATACGTTAAAGGTTTGGACGTTGAGATAGGTTATAACTACTATCAATTCGATTTGACGGATAGTAAATCTTCTATCTCTGGTTCACAATATAGATTACGCGCCAACTATACACTCAGCGATCGCGTAAATTTACGTGGGGGTCTTGGTTTAGAAAGTGGTGAATCTATCAGTAGTACAGGAAGCACCACTAATTTAGGTGGCGATTTTGCCATCGAGTATGCTTTAAATGCTGATAAACGATTGCGATTGCGCATATCGTATATTCATGATACTGTCATTGAAGGCAGCCGAGATAAAACGGGTGTTGGTTTAGTTTACCGAAAAGAATTTGATAATGTGGGCGAGTTATTTGGTTTTTTGAAAAAAAAGAAATCACTCTAAATTTCGCGTGAGGCTCTGAACAAAACGATACTGATTAAAAAATTCGCGCGCAATGACACGCAAAACGGTGTAAGTCGGAATAGCTAAAATCATTCCTGGAATACCGCCAATTTTTGCACCGATAAGTGTGACTAAAAAAATCTCTAAAGGGTGCGCTTTAACGCGTTTAGAAAATATAATCGGCGAAACAAACCAATCGTTCATCCACTGCATTAAACCAAAAATAACAACAACGCGGGTTATAAGTGGTATGGTTTCTTTATAAAAATCGTATTGAAGATGCGAAGTAACGGCGACAGAAATTGCAAAAAGCGCACCCATCCAAGGTCCGATGTACGGCACAATGTTCACTACTCCCGCAAACAACCCTACTATAAACGCGTCTTTAATTCCCAAAACTGAAAGTGCAATAGTGAGATAGAGCGAAACCAAAATCATTTGAATCAAAATACCTGTAAAATATTGCGTCAACATTTTAGTTGTTTCTTCAAGCGCCGAGCGAACACTGTTGTCGTATTGTTTAGGAAACAGCGAAGCGAGTGCTTCTTGGAACATATTTTTTTCACGCAAGAAAAAAAATGAAATAAACACAACTGCAAAAAAACCAACGAGTAAATCACCCGCCGTAGAAACCAAACTTTGGAAGGCACCCGATAAAATCTGCGTAACATTTTTAGCCGATATTCTTTTTTCTAAAGCCGTAACCATTGTTTCGTTTTCGGTAATGAGACCAAACTTTCGTGCATCAAGCGTTAAATCCTGAATCGGTTTATCGAGTGCTTTTTCGACAGAACCAAAATCCACTGTAGAAATATTTTCCGCTTGTTGCACTATTAACGGCACAAAAAAAGCAAAAATAAAAGCAATGACTCCGATAAAAGTTATGATGGTGAGTGCTGCGGCTAATGAATCGGGAATCTTAATTTTAAATTTTTCAAGTCTTTTTAAAAGACCCATAAATGGCTTGCCAATCAACGAAACCACCCACGCAATGAGTATGTACGTCACTATCGTACGGAAATAATAGAGAATAAAGCCAATAACGATGGCGATAATGACAATAATGATTTGACGT
>JAYVVO010000478.1:0-3242 GCA_043786955.1 Saprospiraceae bacterium | reverse complement strand
AAAAATTAAGTCAGAATTAAACGAAAAAAAGCATTAAGTATGAATTTTAATTTGGAATGCTTTTAATAGGAAAATTTATCAATTTTTTTTGTTAGATTCCTAACTAATTTTCATGGAAACCTTCGACTACGGTATTTTTTTCTTTATTAATCACTCGCTCCAAAATTCTTTTTTGAATTCCATTGCACCTTATTGGCGCAATATGTTTTTTTGGTTGCCAGTTTATATTTTCCTTGTCACGTTTATCATTCAAACTTACAAATCTAAATCTTGGTTAGTTTTATTTAGTTTATTAATTACAATCGCATTTTCTGATACGCTAAGCAGTAAAATACTTAAACCTTACTTCAAGCGCGAAAGACCTTGTAATCAAATTTCGATTCAGAAGAAAGTCCATCTATTAGTGCCTGCTGGTTCTGGATATTCTTTTCCATCTTCTCACGCTGCCAATCATTTTGCATTGAGTTTCTTTTTAGTGGGAATAGAGCCATTTAATAAGAAGTGGATAAAAATTCTGCTTATTTTTTGGGCGACGACTATTGCTTTAGCGCAAGTATATGTCGGTTTGCATTATCCATTCGATATATTTTGCGGGGCTATTTTAGGCGCGATAATCGGGTGGTCAATTTCAAATTTGATTAGTAATAATTTAGTAGCAACCACTATCGAAAGTTGAGTTGCTTTGTTAAATCACTCGTTTTTAGAAGATTTAATGCTGGGTCGTTCAAAATTAAACCTGTGCGCGAATATTTGGTTCTTGATGAAAAAATTCCTAAACCGCCCGTTACATTTGTATAAGTTGCCAATGGTTGAAATCCTGTAATACCTGTATTAGAAATACCGACAGTAGAATAATTTAAAAATTCAACACCCCCCGCATAAATATCTACATCAATTCGTTTGAAGGTGCGTGTTACACCCACAGCAGTTGGTATATTATCGCTCAGTGATTGAAAAAAATCTTTACCTGCGCGCACAAAAGTAATAATGGGTTCTGGCACACCGCCGTTTCCAGCTTGTCTCACTGTGCCTGAAGCATATTTCCAAACAGCGGTTTTTGTAGTTGTAGTTATTGGTGCAATTGTTGTTGTTTCGTCGTAAACAAAATTCAAGTTAACATCGAAATCTTTTCCTGTAATTTCTGTTGTTTGAATTCCAATAGAAATATTATTTTCGAGGGTAGGTGCTAAAATATTTGTTACGGGTGAATAATCCACATAATTACCAACGATATTTGTTGTTGCACTCGCAATTGCTTTTGTGTTTCCTCCTCTAAAAACATCTATACGCCATGTTTCATCGGGCAAAAAATTAATTTTTTTTGATTTATACAAATAGTTCGGCGCACTTGCAAAATATCCCGCATCGCGCACATATCCTTCTTTATTCCCATCCACGCGTTGCAGCGTAAATTTTTCATTCGTCTTGACGCGAGTTAAAGTTACGATAGCATCAGAATAATATAACGAGTCTGGTAGTTGAGCAATTTGCGCCGAAGGTTTATTCGGATCAACAAATGCGCGCTCCACCCGGATGTAAGTCGTCGTATCGTTATTAGAAAGAAATCCATAAATAACTGACGTATCAGTATAAACTGAAATGGTATTGAGGGTATTGCTGCATCCGCAAAAATTTACAAGGAGAATAAAAAAAATAAATGGGCGCATTTAACAAGGGTTATTTATAAATGATTAAGTGCAAGTTTTAAAACGTTATTGATGACTTTTTTCAATTTTAAAGTACAATAATAGCACTTTATTTTTAAAATTAGTCGGATTATTTTTGAATAATTCAGGTTTTAAAACAATCCGTTATAGTTCAAAACGTAAAATTGCTGCAAACTAAAATAACAACGGATGAAATTTAATACCCTTTTCTGTGCTCAACTCGATAGCTGGGGCTGGGCATTTTAAAAAATTGATAAAATGTTTAAAAATATGGGCATATTGTGTTCCGGTTTTTAAACGCGTAAAATCAACATCGAGCGAAATGTACATTTGCCGATAACGTGGAAATTGTTTTGTATCAAGCGTAAAATGATGACCTAATTTATCATTCCAAACATTTTCAAAGCCTCCAAATAAATTTTCAGCACCGTAACCCACCGCAACATTGAGCCAATCGGGAACTTTCGATTCAGGGAAAAAACTTTTGATATTAATGGATGTCCAAAAAATGAGCGCGTTGTAATCTTTAAAAAAAGTTTGTAAATAGTTATCGCCAAATAAATCTTTTGCGCGCCGATTGACAGAATCTGTTGTATTTTTATCATCCGATAAAACTTTGAAATCGGGATATTTTATCGGCGTGTTCGATACTTTCATCATAATGCGCTGTTCGCCCCAAAGTTTTTCTTGCGCACCAAACAAAGCAGCGCCCGTTGTGTTGGCTATCATATCCGAATAAGAAAACCCCCACTTATCAGCAAAACCATCAAGTAATTCAATACTTGTTTGAAAACCCATGCCGTAACCCATTGCCCAATTCGCCGATTTTTTTCTGTCAATTCCTGACCAAAGAATCATCTCGTTCACCCAACGCGATTCTTGATACGCTGTTAAAACGTGTCCAGCTTTATCCATCTGAAACCATTCGCCGCTGTCATCGAAAAAATGAAAGCGCGAAAGTTTATATTTGGCATACCAAACATTGAATAAAATAATTATTGCCACCACATAAAGCAATCCTATGCCTGTTAATATACCTCGAAAACGTTTTCTATCAAACTTTTCTGACGATTTTAATAAGGCGGCAAATTCCAATTTCCATTTTTGAAAATCGGGATGTGAAAGTTTCTTAAATAAAAGAAAAGCAGCACCTAAATAAAACATTTATTTATTTTTAGTTTCTTAAAAACGCCCCAAAGATGAAACCTAAATTTAATAAACGCTTTTTGATTAGATTAAAAAATTGTTATCAAGTGATTTTTTAATAATTTTGAAGAATTTTTGTATTATATTGTGTGTTATATTTTAATTCTATGGTTTATAAAAATCGATCTTTCTTTTACATTAAACAAACATCATTAATAATTGCATTTTGGGTAGCTGTTTCATTTGTAATTCACATTTGGGTTGCAAAAAATTACGATTTGCACCGCGATGAACTTTTATTTGTTACTTTGGGTAAACACTTAGAGTGGGGATTTGCATCAGTACCACCCTTCATTGGGTTTATTTCATACTTGACTCAATTACTATTTTCAGATTTACAATTTGGATTGAAATTTATTGCAGCGATTG
>JAYVVO010000477.1:0-9101 GCA_043786955.1 Saprospiraceae bacterium | reverse complement strand
GTTTTGTAACGGTGTCGGAGATTAAGTCTATGAACATTTTAAATAATTTATTTCGAATTTTTAATCAAATTTTTTCCTGCGCAATTCAAAATTTTTGCCGAGATATACTTTGCGCACCATTTCATCGGCGGCGAGTTCTTCAGCCGAACCTGCTTTCAAAATACTTCCTTCAAACATCAAGTAAGCGCGATCTGTGATAGACAGTGTTTCTTGAACATTGTGATCGGTAATTAAGATGCCGATATTTTTATCGCGCAGTTTGGCGACGATGGCTTGAATATCTTCAACGGCAATCGGATCAATGCCCGCAAAGGGTTCATCTAAAAGTATAAAATTAGGCGATGTTGCGAGTGCGCGCGCAATTTCTGTGCGTCGGCGTTCGCCACCGCTGAGTGTGTCGCCGTTATTTTTGCGCACTTTATTCAAACCAAATTCTTCGAGTAATGTTTCCGCTTTTTCGAGTTGTTCTTCTTTACTGAGTTTTGTCATTTCCAACACCGCTTTAATATTTTGCTCAACGGTAAGTTTACGGAAAACGGAAGGCTCTTGTGGTAAATAACCGATGCCGAGTTGTGCGCGTTTATACATCGCGAGCGACGTTATTTCTTCATCAACCAGATAAACCGAACCTGAATTGGGTTTTATAAAACCGACCATCATATAAAAAGTTGTGGTTTTACCCGCGCCGTTTGGTCCGAGTAAACCTACAATTTCTCCTTGCTTAACATACAAACTCATATCGCGCACAACGGGGCGACTGCCGTACATTTTATTCAAATTTTCGGCGCGCAGCGTAAATTTACTTAAAGGATTAGACATAAATTTTTTAAAGAAACGAAATAAAACCAAAAATCGCAACGAAGATGCAGCATTTAATTAAAATTTTAAGACACATAATTAATTAACGCCACTTTTTTCTTTTATAATTTTATGTATCTGAATGGACGCATCCAAAAAAATAATTTTAGGTTGACCGTTGCGTTCCACGGCGATATACATTTTATTCAGGAGTTCTGCAATTGTATCTATGTGTTCAGGGGAAATAACTTTTACCATTCCTATGGCGGTTTTCAATTCTTCAGCTTGCAATTGAATTCCGTTTTCGCCGACGTAATGCAAACGCAAAAGTTGGTGAAAAAAATGCAGCGCGTAGGTTATAAATCGTTTGTGCCATTCGCGACCGAGCGGTGAAATTTTTTCAATCCACGACATCGTTTTCAATCCATCGCCGAGCCAATTGTTGCGCATCCATTCTAAAAAAAAAGTAACGTGCGTTTCGGTTTTATTTTCTGCCAATTGCATGGCGGTATTGAAATTACCTTCTGCAAGTTGCACTGCCAAACGGGCTTCGTTGACAGGAATACCGCTTTTTAAAAGTGCATCCAATAAGTCTGTATCATTGAGCGGCGGAATGCGGATGCGTTGACAGCGACTTAAAATGGTTTGTAAAATATTTTCTTCGTTCTCTGTCACTAAAATAAAAATTGTTTTCTCAGGTGGTTCTTCTAAAAGTTTTAGTAACCGATTGCCTTCTTTTCCCAAATATTCTGGCAACCACATGATAAGGCATTTATAACCACCTTCAAAGGCGCGCATATTTAATTTAGTGTGGATGTCAGAACATTCAGCGGCTGTAATATTCCCTTGTTTATTTTCTGCTTTGATACTTTCTAACCATAAATTATAGGGCGCATAAATATTCTCTGAGAAAAAAGTGCGCCACTCTTTCAGGAATTGCGAAGAAATTACTTTTGCGCCAACAGCAGGAAACGAAAAATGAACATCGGGATGAATGAGTTTATTGTTTTTTGAACACGCGCTACAAACACCACACGCATCCGTTTCAGATCTGTTTTGGCAAAATAAAAACTGCACAAACGCGTGCGCCAACGCCACTGAACCATTTCCCGCCGTAGCACTCAAAAGTAGTGCGTGTGGAATACGGTCACTCAAAACTAAATGTTGCAACATTTGTTTCACTTGCAATTGACCTGAAACATCTTTAAAAAGCACAGATTCTAATTTTTCACAAATGTAGCAGAATAATTTGTTCCACCGAAAATTAAATAGGCGCCACTTTGCCAATGTGATACGTCAATGTCTAAACTATTTGCGCCGACGTGTAAATTTATTTTTTGCTGATACAAAACCTTTCCTTTCATATCATAACATTGCAAACCGATTTGTTTCGCAGTTGTGCTTTTAAAAACGAGACTCACCGATTCATCCGTCGGATTTGGAAAAACAGAAAGCAAAGAAGAGTTTTGCGTTTTGAGTTTTTCTTTCTTTTGAATAATTGCCGATTGCTGGTTGTTTGCAGACTGCTGAACGCTACTCACTGACAGTATTAAATTGGCGGTTGGTAGCGGCGTTAGCATAGGCGTTAATCCTAAAATATTTGCAGAAAATAAAACCGAAGCGTCCGAACCCGTCATAAAAAGTGGTAGGGATAAAATCGCTTGGCTTTTAGATTGCAATAAGGGTATATTCCATAAGAAACACCGCACATTACCTGCACAGTATTCCTGCCAATTACCTGCACTTATTTGCGCTGGACCACTGAATACGGCACCGTTTGGAAAGGGAAATTGTAATTTAATATCTTTATAACTTGTGTTAGATTCATTTTGAACAATTATTTGTGCCGTTAAAGCAGAATTGATTGTGTAATTCGGAACAGAAGTGAACAGTTGAACTGACAGTTCAGACTTTAAAATAGACGTGCCTTTGCAAGTGCAATCGGGTTGAATTATATCGTTGATTGTGTTAGAATTTCTATCATCGCACACGTCACCAATATTTTTTTGAAGCGCTGGGCAATCAAAAACGGATTGTGTAATACCTTTCAAATCAATATTTATAATTCTGTTACCGTTGTTATTGAACGTTCCGCTGCCGCCGTTCGGGAAATTTATAGATTGAATATTATCCGTTCCGTCAAACTTAAAAGTAATCGCACGGCGTTTTAACCAAGTTGGCACTCGCGACACATCAAAATCAATAATAAGTTTGTTGCCACTCACTTTTGCAGAATATCGAATTGTTTTTTTGAACGTCAAATATTCCGAAACTTCTTGCAACGGTGCCATCCACATTCTATCCGTTCCTTGCGCACCATATTTTTGTGCAACCGTCTGCATATAATTTAAAAAACCGTAGAAATTTAAACCGCCGTCTGAAAAATTATCTATACGATGACAAAATTCGTTGTACCAAATATGGTTTTGAGTACTCGACTTCGCGCAAACATTATCGAACATACCGTTGTAAACCGTTTCGGCTAAATTACCTCTAAATATAGGTTTTGAAAAATCGACATCAGCATCAACGTTTACGCCTTGCAAACCTTGATCGTTCCCATTTTGATTGAATACTGCTTTATAACCTTGTACATAAGCATATTGGTAGTAATTTGTATCGCCCGTAGGGACAACAAAAAGCGCGGGGCGAAAACCATCTATCGTATTTTTTTGAATAGCATCTTCGTTCAAATTGATTTGCTTGTTGTAATCGGCAGGAGAAAGATATTGTTCGGCGACAGCTAAATGCGAAAACGAATGATTAAAGACATCCCAATTATTAGCTATTAATTCATTCAATTCATCCCAAGTCATTTCACCAGCTACATTTCCGACATGAATATCTTGATTTAATTTATTGTTCGAATTCCAAGCAAGTCCACCCGAAAAAGGCAATTGATTGCCGCACCCATCGGTGTAATTCAAACCTGCATAGGTCGCACCGTTTCCTTTTACTAATCCGCCTTTAAAAATAGGCAATGCACAAGTATATGGATCTTCCGAAGCGTCGTCGAAAGTGAAACTGTATGCAAAATCTTTATCGTATTTGAGTGCAGCAAGCGTTAAGTTGGGCTTACTTTTTAAATGATTGTTGAAATTAATGATGACACGCTGCGCACTGATAGTGAAAAATGAAAAAGTGAAAAATGAAAAGTGTAGCGCAATCGTTTGTAAAAGCACATATTTGTGCCTTGAATGAAAGAGAGAAAACAAATCTATTAATGTTTCCCACTTCCATTTTTTAAATTTAAAAAATAGTGTAGCCATGTTTTTTGAAAGTCAAAATTTAAAAGCGTTTAAAGGAATAAATCCTCCCTTTAGATTTATTCCATGCAAATTAAATTAAAAAATTCGTTAGTGTTGAGTTTTGGGCTAATTTTAACACAAGCTTCGCTTTAAATTGCTAATCTGTAAAACCAAATTTAGGTTCCTATTGAATATATTCACCCAATAAATTTATTCGCTTTTATCTATTCCAACTTGTTTTAAAATCCCCAAAATGCTCCTTTCTTCATATCTTTTCCACCATGAACTGGCACTGTAACAGTCTTATTAGTTTCAGAGTTATAATAAAGTTGGTGTGAACCTTTGGCTCTTTTATAAATGAATCCGTGCGCTTCTAAAATTTTAATTAAGTGCTTTGGCGATAAGTTCATGCCACTGCCAAATTCAAGGAATATTCAAGCGTGTTTCTATCATCTGGAATTTCTTCACCGCGTTCTTTTAATTCTTCAATAAAAAGCTCAATCGCTTCTCGAGCCATTTCGATAGCTTCATCAACATTTTCTCCATAAGTTACACAACCCGGTAATGCAGGAACAATTACTATATAACCACCTTCAGGTTCTTTATGCAAATGAATTTTGTATGAATACATAATTTAAATTTTAAGCTAAATTAGACCAAACATTCTATTTCTCCAACTTTATTTTACAATCGCTCCATTCTGAAATTCGTCTTCTGTAAAAACAAATTTAAGCATGTGTTCGCTGTTTTCAGCCAATAAAATCATCCCAGCTGATTCGATGCCGCGCAATTTTCGCGATGCTAAATTGGCTAAAACGATAACACGCTGACCCACTAATTTTTCAACTTCGAAATGTTCGGCGATGCCCGAAACTATGGTACGTTGCTCGAAACCTAAATCTACGGTGAGTTTTATGAGTTTATCTGCTTTCGGTACGCGCTCAGCTGCTAAAATGGTAGCCGTACGAATATCCATCTTAGCAAAATCGTCATAAGATATTTCTGGTTTTATAGGTTCGTATTCAGCTTTCAGCATTGCGCTATTGTCTATCAGCTTCTCTTGCGATTGATTGCTGATAGATGTTTGCTGATTGCTGATACCTTCAGAATCGTTTGCATATAACGCAGCAATTTGTGCGTCAATCACTTCGTCGGCTATGCGCGAAAATAAATGTTGCGGTTGTTCGATGGCTATTCCTATTTCAATTAAAGATTTACCTTCTATCAAACGATCTTTCATATCTAACCATTCACCTTTAGGTTTGAGTGGCGTAAGATTTAAAAGTTCGCGCATTTTTTTAGAAGTGAAAGGAATGAACGGTTCAACAATAACGCTTAAAACGGCGCACAGTTGAACGGAAAGATTTAATATTGCCGCCGTTTGATCAGGATGCGTGGCAAAACGTTTCCATGGCTCATTCATTTGTAATAACTGATTGCCAAAACTTGCAATCTGCATCACTTGTGTGAGTGCACCGCGAAAGTCATAATGCCGTATAGCTGTTTCAATTTTTTCGACTTCTTCTGATAAAAGTTTTAAAAAATCTGACTGAGTAACGGATAAACTATTATGTAAAGGCGAAATAAATTGTGCCTCTGTTTTAAATTCTGGCACTTTGCCTTCATAATGCTTATGTACTAAAACGGTAGCGCGTTGAAAAAAATTGGCTAAATTGGCGACTAATTCGTTGTTGTTCGATTCTTGAAAACGTTTCCAAGTAAACTCTGAATCTTGTTGCTCTGGCATATTTTTAATTAAATTATACCGCAGCGCATCCACTTGCTCTGGAAATTGCGCTAAATATTCGTTCACCCAAATCGCCCAATTTTTTGATGTTGACATTTTTCGTCCTTCCAAATTCATAAACTGATTGGCAGGAACATTTTGTGGCAGAATAAATTCACCATGCGCGTAAAGAATAGCTGGGAAAATGAGCGCATGAAAAACAATATTGTCTTTTCCGATGAAATGCAAAAGTGCCGTATCATCGTCTTTCCAATATTTTTCCCAAGCAGTGGCATCGCCGTTATCAATCGCCCACTGTTTGGTTGCTGAAATATAACCAATCGGTGCATCAAGCCATACGTAAAGTTTTTTCAAACCTGAAGCATCAATTTCGGGTGGCACAGGAATTCCCCAATCTAAATCGCGCGTCATGGCGCGCGGTTGCAAACCAGTTTCTAACCAAGAATTGCACTGACCGAGCACGTGTGCTTTCCATTCGGCTGGTTCGTGCGTATGTTTTAGCATTCCATCAGGCATTTCTAAATCGCCTGTGTTTACCCAACGTTTTAAAAGTTCATTGTACGTGTCGAGTTTTAAATACCAATGTTTCGTCGGTTTTTTTAGAGGAAAATTACCTGAAAGCGTTGAACGAATCGGTGGCAATAAATCATTTGGACTGAGCGTTGAGCCACATCGTTCGCATTGATCGCCATACGCGTCTGGATTTCCGCAAACGGGACAAACACCCATAATATATCTATCGGCGAGAAAAGTATTTTTTTCTTCATCGAAATATTGTTCGCTCTCTAAAACATCGAACGCACCTTTCTTATTTAATACGCGAAAAATATCCTGCGATGTTTTATAATGAATCGGTGCACTCGTGCGATGAAAAATATCGAACGAAATACCCATGCCTTTAAAATCTGATCTAAAAAGCGCGTCGTATTTATCTATAATTTGTTGCGGCGTTAATCCGTCTTTCATCGCGCGAATAGTTATCGCTACACCATGTTCATCACTACCGCATACCCATAAAACATCTTCGCCGTAACTCCGCAAAAATCTTACAAAAACATCCGCACTCAAATATGCACCCGTTAAATGACCAATGTGCAACGGACCATTCGCATAAGGCAAAGCCGAAGTGACTAAATAGCGTTTAATTTTTTTCTCTGACATCTATTTCTAAAATTTGCGCAAAGGTAAAAGCAATTGAGAATAAAAAAGTTGAATGAATTTTTAAAAGCAATTTTTTTAAGGGTAAAGTATTCAAAACAAAAGTTTCTTGAAAATTAATTTTAAGTTTTAAAATTACCATTATGGAAAATAGATAATTATCTTTGTACAATTTTAATTTTGGAAAGTGAATTTGTACAATGATAGCGAGACAATTGAGTAAAAAAGCCTTGGAATTATTTGGTCAATTTCCTGCTCTGATGATAACAGGACCGAGACAAAGTGGTAAAACAACGCTCATTAAAAATCTTTTTCCCCAGCTGCCGTATATTTCGCTCGAAGAACCTGATATTCGGCAACGAGCGATGGAAGACCCGCGTAGCTTTTTAAATAATTATGCCAACGGTGCTGTGTTTGACGAAGTTCAACGTGTGCCCAATTTATTTTCTTATTTACAAAGTCTGTTAGACGAAAATCCAGCGCGTCACTTTGTGTTGTCGGGTTCACAACATTTTTTATTGATAGAACAAGTTACGCAATCTTTGGCTGGCAGAGTTGCTGTTTTACAACTTTTGCCTTTTTCACTTTCAGAAATGAAAATTGGTGGACTCATGCTTAATACATTGGAAGAGGCTTTATTTTTTGGAGGTTATCCGCGTATTTTCAATCAAAATATTTCTCCTTACGATTTTCATACGTCTTATTTGCAAACATATATTGAGAGAGATGTAAGACAATTGAGACAAGTCAGTGATTTAAATTTATTTGTACGTTTCATTCGCCTCTGTGCTGGTCGAATCGGGCAACTCTTAAACATTCATTCATTGGCATCCGATGCAGGTATAAGTACAACAACAGCGCAAGCGTGGTTATCTGTTTTAGAAACGAGTCATATTGTTTTTTTGCTTCAACCGCATTTTAAAAATTTCAACAAACGTTTGGTAAAAACGCCCAAGCTTTACTTTACAGATACGGGTTTGGCTTGCAATCTTTTAGGCATTGAGAAACCAGAACAACTTACTTCACATTTTTTAAAAGGTGGACTTTTTGAAAATTTAATTATTTTAGAATTGCTTAAAAACCGATATAATGAAGGGAAAAAAAGTAATCTATATTTTTGGCGCGACAATCATGGTCATGAAATTGATTGTTTGATTGAAAATCGAGAATTGTTTAAAGCACTTGAAATAAAATCGAGCCAAACAACGAACACAGCTTTTTTTGATGGTTTGCGCTATTGGAAAGATTTAAGTACAGATTCTACTGAAAGTATTGATATTGTTTTTGGAGGTAATTCTTCTATACAAGCCTCAAAAGGCAATTATATTTCTTGGCGTGATTTAGAGCGTTTGTCAAGTTAAATTTCAACTCCAATTCTTTCGAGTAGCATATTCCAAACATCTTCCAATTCGATGGGTTCTGAGCGATACACCGCTTCCGATATTCTATTGTCCGGTTTGCTAAAATCATCTAAAAGTGGTTTCAAATTAGTTTTTAACTCCTGTTTATTGCCCTGAAATCTGGCTAAAACCAAAAGCATTTTACCAAATAATGCTCCGCGATAATTATGATCGTTTTTATCAGTATAGCGCGCTAAATATTTTTTTATGCTTTCCTCGCGGTCAATAATTTCAAAATCTTTACCTTGAGCAATTTTAACACAAAGCTCTAAAACAAGTAAAATGAGGTTCATTCCGCGTTTATCGTGCTCTAAAGTGGGTGCATCGTTTGTAAATTTTTTAAAATTAAAATTTTTTATTGAATGTCCGTCAGTAGACTTGGCAAAAGCGGGTGGTAAATTTAAAGCTATGTCTAATTTGTCAATCAAATAAAAATGGACAAAAAACAATTGCCACATTTCTTTATTTAAGCCATCTAAGGTTTTAAATCCCGAAAGCTTTGTTACTTCAGTGTAAGTATTGTAAGCCTCTTGATAACGTTTCATTCTAAATAATAGAAACATTTTCGATTCCAAAAACTTAAACCAATTAAAAGTGTCTTTAATAGCATAAGCAATAGATTTCTCTATAGCTTCTAATGCAATATCGTATTCTCTTAAGTGGGTAGCAGCTACACATTTTTGTCCCCAAAAACTAGAAAGCGCAGATTTGAAAGTAAAAGGTTTAGTACTGATATAATCGAGTGCGCGC